>NZ_JBSFWU010000129.1:0-17730 GCF_053594995.1 Streptomyces sp. NPDC002536 | reverse complement strand
GTCCAGTCGGCGACCTCCGGCAGGTCCGTCCCGTGCTCCCGGATCCAGGCGTGGTGGCGGTTGCGCGTGTCCTCCATGGCCTGCCGCACCGCGGCGGCGCGCACCGCCAGGCCCGGGACGCGGTCGATCACGTCCATGACCAGGCGGTAGCGGTCGAGGTCGTTGCGGACGACCATGTCGAAGGGCGTCGTCGTGGTGCCGATCTCCTTGTAGCCGCGCACGTGCAGCTGATCGTGGCCGGTGCGGCGGTAGGCGAGGCGGTGGATGAGCCAGGGATAGCCGTGGTACGCGAAGACGACCGGCCTGTCGCGGGTGAACAGGGCGTCGTACTCCGCGTCGATCATGCCGTGCGGGTGCTCGCCCGCGGGCAGCAGCCGGGCCAGGTCGACCACGTTGACGACGCGGAGGGTCAGGCCGGGCAGGTTCCGCCGGATCAACCGGGCGGCCGCCAGCACCTCCTGGGTGGGCACGTCGCCGGCGCAGGCGAGGACGACGTCGGGTTCCCCGGTGCCGTCCTCGGTGCCGGCCCACTCCCAGATGCCGGCACCCCGGGCGCAGTGCGCCTGCGCCTGTTCCAGGCTCAGCCAGTCGAAGCAGGGCTGCTTGCCCGCGACGACGACGTTGACGTAGTCGCGGCTGCGCAGCACGTGATCGGCCACCGCCAGCAGGGTGTTGGCGTCCGGCGGCAGGTAGACCCGTACGGCTTCGGGGCTCTTGTTGAGGATGTGGTCGATGAAGCCGGGGTCCTGGTGGGAGAAGCCGTTGTGGTCCTGGCGCCAGACGTGGGACGTGAGCAGGTAGTTGAGGGAGGCGACGGGGCGCCGCCAGGGCAGCCGGCGGGAGACGCGCAGCCACTTGATGTGCTGGTTGACCATGGAGTCGACGAGGTGGACGAACGCCTCGTAGCAGGAGAACAGGCCGTGCCGGCCGGTGAGCAGGTAGCCCTCCAGCCAGCCCTGGCAGGTGTGTTCGGAGAGGATCTCCATGACGCGGCCGTGCCGGTCGAGGTGTTCGTCGACGGGAAGGAGGCCGGCCTGCCAGGCCTTGCCGCTGGCCCGGTAGACGGCCTGGAGCCGGTTGGAGGCCGTCTCGTCGGGCCCGACCAGGCGGAAGTCGCGGCGCTCGCCGGTGGCCTCCATGACGGCTTCCAGCAGCTCGCCCAGCACGCGCGTCGGTTCGTGCAGGGACGTGCCCGGCTTGTCGACCGGTACGGCGAAGCGCTCCAGGGGCGGCAGAGGCAGGTCGCGCAGCAGCAGGCCGCCGTTGGCGTGCGGTGTCGCCCCGAGCCGGCGGGTGCCCTCGGGGATGCAGGCGAGCACCTCGGGCCGGGGGCGCCCGTGCTCGTCGAAGAGCTTCTCCGGGTGGTACGAGCGCAGCCACGCCTCCAACTGCCGCAGGTGCTCGGGGTTCTCGCGGACCCCGGGCAACGGCACCTGGTGCGCGCGCCAGGTCCCCTCGACGGGCAGGCCGTCCACCTCGGCGGGCCCGGTCCAGCCCTTGGGCGTGCGCAGCACGATCACCGGCCAGCGGGGGCGTTCGGCGATGCCCTCCGTCCGGGCGCTGTGCTGCAGCCGTGCGATCCGGTCGAGCGCGGTGTCCAGGGCGACGGCCATGGCCCGGTGGACGGCCATGGGGTCGCTGCCGCTCACGTGGAGGGGCGCGTGGCCGTAGCCGCGCAGCAGTTCGTCCAGCTCGGGCTCGGGGAGCCGGGCGAGAACGGCCGGATTGGCGATCTTGTACCCGTTGAGGTGCAGGATCGGCAGGACGGCCCCGTCGTGCACGGGGTCGAGGAACTTGTCGGAGTGCCACGAGGCGGCCAGCGGTCCCGTCTCGGCCTCGCCGTCGCCGATGACGCAGGCGACGAGGAGGCCCGGATTGTCGAAGGCGGCCCCGTAGGCGTGGGAGAGGGAGTAGCCCAGCTCCCCGCCCTCGTGGATCGAGCCGGGGGTCTCGGGCGCGACGTGGCTGGGCACGCCGCCGGGGAAGGAGAACTGCCGGAACAGCCGCTCCATGCCCGGCGCGTCCCGCGTGACGTCGGGGTACGTCTCCGTGTACGACCCCTCCAGCCAGGAGTTGGCCAGCACCGCGGGCCCGCCGTGCCCGGGCCCCCAGATGCACAGCGCGTCCAGGCCGCGGGCGCGGATGACGCGGTTGAGGTGGGTGTGGACCAGGTTGAGGCCCGGCGAGGTGCCCCAGTGGCCCAGCAGCCGGGGCTTGACGTGCTCGGGGCGCAGCGGCTGCGTCAGGAGCGGGTTGGCCATGAGGTAGATCTGTCCGACGGCCAGGTAGTTCGCGGCCCGCCAGTGCGCGTCCAGGGCCTGGAGTTCCTGGTCGGTGAGGACGGTGGCCGGTTCCGGGGTGGTGACGTCGCGCATGGGTGCCTCCGAGGGAATGGGCTGGGCCTTCCTGGCGTTGCCTGGCGTGCCGTTCCAGCCTGGCCGCCGCGCGGCGGGCTGCACAGGGCCGTGCGGCCCTGTGGCACCTGGTGCATCAGCTCGACGGGGTCCGGGACCGTTCGGCCATGTCCTCCCAGAACTGGTGGAGTTCGCTGCGGGTCATGCCCTGCCAGGGGGCACGCTTGCGGGACAGCCAGGACAGCAGCCTGAAGCCTCGCCTCGGGTAGGCGCGCAGCAGCGCCTGCTGCTGGCGGCAGAAGGCCTCGCGCAGCTCGGCATGCGGCTGTGATCCCAGGGCGGGGTAGGGGCACAGCTCGAAGGGGCAGTGGCGCAGGCACGTGCTGCCCGGGGGTGCGTCCTCGGCCATGCCCACGCTGCGCCGGGGACGCAGCGGCTGGCGGTTCTCGTGGAGACAGGGCGGCAGCACGGCCCGGTTGGCGCGTGACAGACGTTCCTCCAACTCGCCCGGCTTGCCGTCCCGTTGCACGAGCTGCTGCAACAGGATCACGTCGGCGAGCAGCTGCTGGGCGCGGGGATGGAGGGTGGTCCACCCCGACGAGGGCGGAATCCAGAGGTTCTGCTTGCGGTAGGCGCCGGGATCCTCCGGCGAGGAGCCGACGTTGACCATCGTCTCCGTCTCGTCCATCCAGAGGAACCGCTCGGGGTGCCCGCTCTCCAGGGCGAGTACGGCGAGGGCGGCTCCTTCCGCGACGAACGGGTGCAGGCGGTCTCCCTTGGGGGTCCGGTCGTCCGGGTGCCGGGCCCGCGGGTCCTGCTTGCTGCCGGCCAGTGCGAGCCAGCGCGCCACGGCCTGCGCGGGGTCGGTCCGCTTCGTCCGGCGGGCGGGGCCGTCCAGCAGCTCCCACAGGCACAGGGCGTGGATGAGCGTCAACTGGGAGTACCAGTAACGGGCGTGGGCGAGCATGGACTCCGCCTGTCCCACGAGGTAGTCCCGGGACTCCTTGTTCGCGTGCGGGTGCCGTCTCCTGCGGTTGGCGGCGCACTTGAAACCCTGGGCGAGGGCGATCTCCAGAGAGAGGGGCAGGTCCGCCTCGCGTGAGCGGGAGTGTTCGGGTTCGAGGTGACCGAGCCACAGGCGCAGCCTCTCCATGGCCTGGCTCCTGTGCTTGTGGGTGACCGAGCCCACCATCATGGGAACCAGCCAGGCCCGCATGACAAACCGCCGCCAGATCTGAAGCCGGCGCGCGTCGCTGTCCGTCTTCCGCTGCAGGTACTGCTCGTGTGACGCGTCGCTGCTGGACCGCCTGAGGAGTCTCTCGCGGGCGCGGTGTTCCTCGTGGAGCTGGTGGAGGAGTTCCTTTTCGTACTGCACCCATGGGTCCTTCTCCTCGGCAAGGCCCGCCCTGGGCAGGGGGAACATGCCCCGCAGGGCGTCGAACGCCTTGTCACCCCCTGCGCCGAACTCCCGCGCGAGAGCGAGCCGGACGGAGTGCGAGGGCTCGTTCTCGGCGATGCCGAAGAACGACGAGTATGCGGGGGCCCTGCCGTGCGCAGGGTCGCCGGGTGCCGCTCCGCCGATCGCACGCAGGACTTCGCCGAAGCGGTGGACGAGGATCAGTTTCGCCCCCTGGAGGGTTCTCCGGTCGCCCGACCTGATGTCCTGCCACTGGTGGCAGAGGGCTTGGGCGATGTCCTGGTGTCTGGGCGCTCCGATGGCCCTGTCGATGTCGAGGGCGGCGGCGTACATGCCGAGCACCTTGGCGTCCGTACGGGAGCGGGCGGCTTTGAGGAGGAGCCGGGTGACGGCCTCGTGGCCGTCCGCCGGGGCCCTCCGGGAATGGAGGACGAGCGCCATCAGGAGTTCGCGTCCGGGGCCGGGCTCCTTCAGGGTTTCGGCGAGGGGCTTGTGCCGGGAGACGCCGACATAGCCGGAGCCGAGGTAGGCCTGGAGGATGCTGTGGGGGAAGCGGACGCTGTCGCCGCGGGCTTCCACCAGGCCGAGCTGTTCGCCCTGCGTGGCGCACAGGGCCAGGAGCGCGCGGCACCGGTGGATGTCGGTGTGGCCGGGGCATTCCGGCAGCCGTTCCCGGAGTCTCCTCCAGATGCCCGGGAACGGGGGTGCCGCACCGATCAGCGCATCGAATCCGACCTCCAGCCGGTCCTGCAGCAGACCTATCCCGGCCAGCGCGGACATGACTTCGACGGTGGCCTTGCGCCGATCGGACGACAGGGGGAGCTCGCCGAGAATACGTCCCGTGATGAGACCTTGCCGCCACGTGTCGAGCAGACGCAGCTGCAGGGCCGGACGGTCGGCCTTGCGGGTGTCCAGGGCCGATTGACGCTCGGGGCCGGCCAGGTGATCGAGGAGGCTGTGCTCCCGCAGTTCGTTCGCTATCTGCAGGTACAACGGGGATTCGGACACCGCCGCCGTCTTGACGATCCAGTCCATGCGCCCGCCGTCCCGGTCCTTGCGGTTCTCCTCCAGGTATTCCAGCGCCGCCTCCTCGCTGAGCGGCTCCAGGTCGATGACCGCGGCACGGGTCTGTTCCAGGGGCGGATGCGGGCGTGAGGCGATGACCAGTGGGAGTTTCTGCCGTTCCGCCTGCTGGATGGCATGCCGGATGAGGATGTCCCGTTCCTTCTGCTCCTTCTCGTCCCAGTCCTCGGTGAACGTTTCCTCCAGGCCGTCGGCGATGACCACGGCCTTGTCCTCGATGCACAGTTGCCGCCACACTCTTTCGCTCTGCCGGCTGGAGAGCGCACCGCGGTCCACGATTTCGCAGAAGCGCTTCATGGCCATCTCGCGGAAGTCCAGCCGGTTGCCCGCCACATCGACGTCCCGCATCCGGATCGGCACGGGGAACGCGCCCTTCTTCGCCAGCATTTGCGTGAGCTGTACGAGGACCGACGTCTTTCCGGCGCCCACCCCGCCGACCAGGATGTAGGGCCGCCGGGTTCGCCGGTCGCGCAGCGCCCGGGAGATGATCAGGCACATCTCCTTCCGCCCGACCACGTCCTTGGCGATCGGCCCGGCGGTCGGCACGAGATGGCGCGCGTCCTTCTTGGCCCGTTGCTTGAGAATTCTGCGCACCGAGAAGTACTGCGCGAACATGAACGCGAGAGTCGCCAGTCCGAGGCTGAGGAACGGGGACAGGAAGCTGTAGGTCACGACGCATCCGGTGCCGCCGCCGGACTTGCACCACTTCTCGATCGGCGACTCGTGCCGGCTGACGAGCTCGTAGATGCCCGATCCGACCCAGAGTCCGGTGAGCAGGGCCGCCAGCCAGGAGAGGTGCTGAATGCACCCTGCCCACGACAGCTTCGGCCACCACCAGCGGGCCGGGGCCACCTGGCCGCGGGCGACCGAACGGGCCCACGTCCTCCGGAAGAACCGCCCGACGGCCCGGGCTGCGCGGGACGCCCAGCGCCACGGGCGGACCACGGGCCGGCTGCGCTGCGGCAGGACCTTGCCCTTGGGATGTCTGAAGGCATAGTTCATGATTCAGCCACCCTCGACGACTTCTCCCTCCGTCCATCGTGCGCGCGCACCACCCCGCTGTCGAATTCCCGGGCGGCCGGGATGCCGGGGGATACGGCCCGAAATACGATGGCCATAGCGCATGCGTGGAGGTGCACGATGAGCCACGCCACCGATATCGGCACCGACCGGCTGCTGGCCATGTCACGGCCCGAGCTCGACCGGTTGTTCCGCGCGAGCCAACCCGGGGAGATCCCCCGCGGAAAGGGCCTCGGCACGGTGCTCCTGGGGCGCAGCCCGAAGGTGAACGCCGTGGTGGCCGTGCTGGTGCGCCGTCTCGCGTGGCAGGGCAAGGTTTTCGACCCCGTCCGCGGTGAACTGCGCAATCTGGTCACGCCGTTCGGGATCCGGGCGGTGCGGGCGCGGGTCTACCGGAATGCGAGCTGGTGCGACGGCGGGGAATGCATCGTCCTCGACTACGCGCAGACCTCGCTCGTCGCCCACTGGATCCGGGACGAGATCCGCCGCGTCGGGAACGGGGTCTACCTCGGCAACGTGTACTGGGGGCGGCACAAAGTCCTGGATTTCAGCCTGACTTTCCACGAAGCGAGGTCCTGAGATGCCGTATCAGACGGCGGTCACCGTCCGGGCCGCGCTGCCGCCGGACCGGGTCGCCGAGGTGCGGGAACTGCTGGACGAGGCGGGCCGGAAGGGCGTGGCCGGAGAACTGTTCCCCTTCGCCGGGATGCCGGGCGTGCATTTCGCGCGCGTCGTCCTCGTTCCCGAAGGGCCCGGCGGCGCTGCCGCGGGCATGCCGCCCAGCGTCGTGTACCTGGGCGAGGTGGACGGGCCCGTGGAAGCGCACCTCACCGAGCTCGCCCGCAAGGCCGGCGACGGCCTGGACCGGGTGTTCGGGCACTGCGCCGGATATCCGGCGGCCGGCTCCCCGGAGGCGGCCCGCATCGACTGGCTGCGCTCCCATTGCCTGTCCTGCGCCGCCTATTACGTCAACACCGTCGGCAGGGGACGGCAGCAGATCGAGCAGGAGGCCCTGCTGCGCGAGGCCATCGAGGAATTCCTCGACCGGAACGGACCCGCTCTCGCGGGATCGAGCCCTGCCGGAATCCGGGCAGCCGTCCAGGAATACGTCCGCGGCCGCCCGGACCTCGCCTGGGCCCGCACCGGACCCGCGCCGCCCCCACTCGGCTGGCGGATCCGCCGGGCCGCGCACCTGGTCGGGGTTCCGCTGGCCGGCCTGGTGCTGTCGCCGCTGCTGGTGATCGCGCTGCCGGCCGGCGCCGTCCTGCTGAGGCTGCACGAACGCCGCGACGTGCCCGACCGGTCCCGGCCGAGCCGCGATCACGTACACGAACTCGCGGGCTGCGAGGACTTCGTGGCGCAGAACCCCTTCACCGCCGTCGGCTCGGTCAAGGCCGGGCCGTTCCGGCGCATCACGCTCACCGCCGTCCTCTTCGTCGTCGACTACGGCGTGCGCCACGTCTTCGACCGGGGCAATCTCGCCGGGGTCAAGACCATCCACTTCGCCCGCTGGCTGTTCATCGACGGGAAACAGCGCATGATCTTCGCGAGCAATTACGACGGCAGCCTGGAAAGCTACATGGACGACTTCATCGACAAGGTCGCCTGGGGCCTCAACGCCGTCTTCAGCAACGGCCAGGGCTATCCGCGGGTGCGGTGGCTCGTGCTGGACGGTGCCAAGGACGAACAGGCCTTCAAGAACTACCTGCGCTGTCACGAGGTGCCGACCCAGGTCTGGTACTCCGCGTACGACACGTCGACCACGCACAACCTCGACACCAACGCCCGGATCCGGGCAGGCCTCTTCGGACCCCTCGGCCCGGCCGAGACCGAGGCCTGGCTCGCCCTGTTCTGAAGGGGGTGACGCGATGACGACGACGCTGGATCGCAAGGACATCCAGGGCCTGGTCGTCCGTGGCTACAGCACGCTGCCCGCGGCCGGTTTCCTGGTGTTCGCGATCGCGGATCCGACGGCGGCCCGTGCCGCGCTGGGGCGGCTGGCCCTGCGGGTGACGAACGGCCTCGCGGAACCCTCGGACACCGCGGTCAACCTCGCCCTGACCTCGGACGGTCTGCGGCGCCTGGGACTGGAGACACCTGAACTGGACGGTTTCCCGGACGAGTTCGTCTCGGGCATGACCGACCCCGACCGCAGCCGCTTCCTGGGCGACGTGGGGGAGAACGCTCCGCGGTACTGGCGGTGGGGCGGGCCGGCCACCGCGCCCGTACACGTCCTGGTGATGCTGTACGCACGCGACGAGCAGCAGCTGCACCGGCTGGAGGGGGAGACACGCCAGGAGGCCGTCGCCGGCGGTGCCCTCACCGAGACCGTGCGTCTGGGCACCACCGAGCTCTCCGGCCGGGAGCCCTTCGGCTTCCGCGACGGCATCTCCCAACCCCTCGTCGAGGGACTGTCCAAAGCCGGCGCGGGCGGCGATCAGGTCGTCCGGGCAGGGGAGTTCGTCCTCGGCCACCCCAACGAGTACGGGCTGCTGACGGACCGCCCCCTGCTGCCGTCCCGCCACGACCCCGACGCCGTGCTGCCCCGTACTCCCCAGGGCGCCGCGGACTTCGGGCGCAACGGCAGCTACCTGGTCTTCCGGCAGCTCCTGCAGGACGTCGAGGCCTTCCACGCCTACCTCGACGCGCAGACCCGGCGCCCCGACGGCAGCAGTGATCCCGCCGCACAGGAGGTGCTCGCCGCGCGCATGGTGGGACGCTGGCCCGGCGGCGCCCCTCTCGTCCGTGCGCCGCAGCACGACGACCCCGCGCTGGCCACGGACAACGACTTCGGCTACTTCGCCACCGACCCGGACGGCCTGCGCTGCCCGCTCGGGGCCCACATCCGCCGCGCCAACCCGCGCGACTCCCTGGACCCGCACCCCGGTTCGGCCGAGTCGGTCGCCATCGGGCGGCGTCACCGGCTGCTGCGCCGCGGCCGGGCCTTCGGGCCGGACGGAGCGGGGGACGGCACGGGCGCCCGCGGACTCCACTTCCTCGGCCTCAACGCGAACATCTCCCGCCAGTTCGAGTTCATCCAGCACACCTGGCTGAACAACCCGAACTTCAACGGGCTTCAGGACGGCCCCGACCCGCTCGTCGCACCGCGCCAGGACCACGGTGCGACGTTCACCGAACAAGGCAGGCCCGTACGCACCCGGCACGCCGGTCTGCCGCAGTTCGTCACCGTCCAGGGCGGCGCCTACTTCTTCCTTCCCGGCCTGCGGGCGCTGCGCTATCTCGGCACGGCCGCACCGTCCGAGGGCGGCGGGCGGCAGTGAACGCCGGGCAGCGGCTCAACGACGCGATCCTGGGATGCGTCCTGCTGGAGCGGCGCATCGATCCCTACGTGCGGCCGCTGTTCGACCGGACCCTGCTGCGTCCCGTCCAGGCCGCGGTGCAGTGGTGCATCAACGTGCGCCGCCGGGACGAGCACCTGGGCCTCGCCGAGGAGCGGACCGTGCCCGGGGAGGCGGAGGTCGCCGAGGCCGTCGCGCAGCAGATGACCCGCTTCGTCCGGCGCCAGTACCGGCCGGGTGAGGCCCAACGGGCCGGCAACACCAAGACCTACGGGGTCGTGCACGCGGAGTTCACCGTCCACGACGACCTGCCCGCACGGCTGCGGCACGGCGTCTTCCGCACCCCCGCCACCTACCGCGCCTGGGTCCGGTTCGCGGGCCCCGGCCCCCTCGCGCCGCCCGACATCAAGGACAACGGGATCCTCAGCATCGGCGTCAAACTCCTGGGCGTCGGCGGCGAGAAGCTGCTCGACGACGAGCGGTGGACCCAGGACTTCACGGGCATCAGCGCGCCGACGTTCACCACGCCCGACGTCGTCGAGAACCTCGGGCTGCAGCAGCACGTCTTCGCGGGCACCCCGGTCCTGTACTTCCTCGACCCCCGGCACCCGCACCTCTGCGACATGATCATGCAGGGGCTGTACGCGAAGACCCAGACGAGCCCGCTGGAGGCCCGGTACTGGAGCTGCACGCCGTATCTCCTCGGGGCGGGCCAGGCCGTGCAGTACTCCCTCGTGCCCCGCGACGGGACCCGCAGCCGGGTGCCGTGGCGCCCGCCCGACGACTACCTGCAGCAGGCCCTGGCGGCCGCACTGCGGGAGCGCGACGTCTGCTTCGACTTCCTCGTCCAGGTACAGACCGACGCCCACCGGATGCCCGTCGAGAACGCGTCCGTGGTCTGGCCCGAGCGCCTCTCGCCGTTCGTGCCGGTGGCCACCCTGCGCGTGCTCCGGCAGCAGTGCGACCCGGCGGACCAGTTCGCCCGTGCCGACCGGCTGTCCTTCAACCCCTGGCACGCCCTGCCCGAACACCGGCCGCTGGGCAACCAGAACCGTGCCCGCCGCACGATCTACCTGCAGCTCTCGCGGCTCAGACAGGCCATGAACGGCACGCCGCACGAGGAGCCCGGAGAGGGGGCGTGACGCCCGGCGCGCGCGCCGGGAGCACTTCCCATATCGTCGAAAACAAGGGCGCAACATCCCCTGGATGTCCGTCGGGAAGGGGAGCCGAGATGGACGCGCGGACAGCCGCGCGCCGGTCCCTGGCCGGAATCCGACTGGTGAACGGCGCAGCGGCACTGCTGACCCCGCGAGTGATGGCCCGCCGGCTCGGTGCGGACCCCGAACAGCCCGCGCTGGTCTACGTGCTGCGCATGTTCGGCGTGCGCACCGTGGTCATCGGCGCCCAACTGCTCTGTCCCGCCGATGCGGACGAGCTCGACCGGCTGCTGCGGACCGGCACGCTCATTCACACGAGCGACGCCCTGGCGGCCGCCTGCGCCGGCCGCGAAGGCCTTCTCCCGCACCGCATGGCCGTCGCGGCCACGGCGATCTCGACGGTCAACGTCGCCCTGACCCTCGTGGCCCGGGGCCGGGCGTGCCGGCCGCCGGAAGGGAACACCTCATGAGCACAGCACCCCGTGGCAGGGCCCCGTGGTTCGTGCAGCTGCACGACCGGCTGGCGGTCGCCGTCGACCACAAGGTCGGCTGGCAGAACCTGCCCAAGCCCCTCGGCCTGCTGACCCTCATCGGGCTGCGGGACAACCTGCGCCGCAAGAACCTCTTCGACACCGCCCGCTACCCGTCCTGCAACCTGCCCGACGTCGCTCCGCGGGACCCGCAGGACGCGACCGGGCGCACGGCCGACGGCACGTACAACGACCTGGCGAACCCCCGCATGGGCATGGCCCGTTCGCGCTTCGGCCGCAACGTGCCACCGGACCGGGCCTTTCCCGAACCCGAGCCGGAGCTCCTCTCCCCGAATCCCCGCGAGGTGAGCCGGGCCCTGCTGACCCGGCGCACGTTCGTGCCGGCCGAGTCCGTCAACACCCTGGTCGCCGCCTGGCTGCAGTTCATGATCAAGGACTGGGTCAGCCACGGGCAGGGCACCATGGACCGCCCCTGGCGCATCGGGCTGGCCGACGGCGACCCGTGGCCCGCACCGCCGATGCTGATACCGCGGACCATCCCGGACCCGACCCGCCCGGCCGGGGACGACGGCCTGCCGCCGACCTTCCTCAACGACAACTCGCCCTGGTGGGACGCCTCCCAGCTCTACGGCAACAACCCGGCCGAGCAGCGGTCGCTGTGCACCGGCCAGGGCGGCAGGCTCCGGGTGCCCGACGGCCCGCTGTTCCCGGACGACCCGGACAAGGACCCGGCGGGCGTGCCCGGCTTCTGGCTGGGCCTCGCCATGATGCACCGGATCTTCCTCCTCGAACACAACGCCATCTGCGACTCGTTGCACGACGCCTACCCCGCATGGTCCGACGAGGAGCTCTTCCAGCGCGGACGGCTGGTCAACGCGGCACTCATCGCCAAGATCCACACCGTCGAGTGGACCCCCGCCGTCATCAGCCACCCCACCACCGTCGCCGCCATGCACGCCAACTGGTACGGCCTCCTGGGGCAGCGCCTGCACAAGGTGCTCGGACGCCTCAGCCGGAGCGAGGTGCTCAGCGGCATCGTGGGCGGGCGCACCGACCACTTCGGCGTTCCGTACTCGCTCACCGAGGAGTTCGTCGCCGTCTACCGCATGCACCCCCTCATCCCCGACGACTGGAGCTTCCGGTCGGCCGCCGACGACTCGCTGCTCCAGGAGGCCACCTTCAAGGAGCTGACGGGGCGGCAGGCGTACGACATCCTCGGCAAGCACACCCTCACCGACCTCCTCTACTCGTTCGGCACCTCCCACCCGGGCCTGGTCACCCTGCACAACTACCCCAGGTTCCTGCAGGAGTTCCAGCGGCCGGACGGCAAGCTCATGGATCTCGGAGCCGTCGACATCCTGCGCTCGCGGGAAGTCGGCGTACCCCGCTACAACGAGTTCCGGCGGCAGCTCCACCTCCTCCCGGCCCAGGACTTCGACACGCTCACCGACAACCCCGTCTGGGCCGAGGAGCTGCGCCGGGTCTACGACGGGGACATCGAGCGCGTCGACCTCTCGGTCGGCATGTTCGCCGAACCCCGCCCGCAGGGCTTCGCGTTCAGCGACACGGCCTTCCGCATCTTCGTCCTGATGGCGTCCCGCCGGCTCAACAGCGACCGGTTCCTCACCCGGGACTACACGCCCCAGGTGTACACGCAGACCGGTCTGGACTGGATCGAGGACAACAGCATGAGCAGCGTGCTGCTGCGGCACTTCCCGGGGCTGCGCCCGTCCCTGCGGTCGGTGGACAACGCCTTCGCCCCGTGGGCCGCGGCGGGGGTTCGCGGTGACACCGGAGGTGGGTGATGGGACGCGCAACATGCCACTCGCGCAGTAACTCGTGGAGCAAGACGCACGACACCATGCACCTGTCCCGTTGGAGCGGCATCCTGCTGGCCCTCCTGGCCGTCGCCGTCTTCGCCGCGGGACTCTGGATCCGCCACAACGCCCCCTACGTCCAGGACGTGAGGCTGCAACTGGCGGGCAGCGCGCGGGAGGCACACGCCCTCGTCGGCGGCCGGACGGCCGA
The DNA here is from genome assembly GCF_053594995.1 of Streptomyces sp. NPDC002536. NCBI lineage: Bacteria > Bacillati > Actinomycetota > Actinomycetes > Kitasatosporales > Streptomycetaceae > Streptomyces > Streptomyces sp. NPDC002536. Next base: position 4,881 of record NZ_JBSFWU010000129.1, on the reverse strand, counting down.
CTTCCGCAAGGCGCTGACGGCCGACTTCTTCCTCATCGGGGCGTACACCATCAGCACGGTGCTCGTGTTCCGGCTCAGCAGCCGCACGATCGCGGTGCGCATGAGACACCGCTGCCTCGTCCGGTACGGGATCGCCGGCGTCCTCGCCGCGTGCGCGTGCGCCGTGGCGGAGAAACTGCTGCTGCTCCACGGACTCGACGGCGCGGACTGGCCGTTCGCGGTGGCGACGGGCCTCGCGACGGTCAAGTGGCTGCTGCTCGTCCTCACCGTGCCCGTCGCGGCGGTCGTGGTCGCGATCGTCCTCAAACGGGCCGTGTTCCACGGGTGGGCCCGGCGCAGCAGACACGACTGCGAGGGGCCGTGCGGGTGCGACATGGCCGGCCGCGGTCCCGGGGAGCCCGAGGTCATCCCGCCCTGGCCCGTGACGCGGACGGACGGACGCCGCTGGCCGGCGGCCGCGCGCAAGAACCCTTCCCGCTCCCCGCAGGCGCGGTGGGAGAACGGCAGCCGGGTGCCGGCCGGCCGCGAACAGGGCGGGCTCGGCTTCTGCGTCTCGGGCGGCGGCATCCGCTCCGCCTGCGTCACGCTGGGCGCGTTGCAGGCCCTCCGTCCCTACCTGTGCCGGGCCCGCTACCTGGTGTCGGTCTCCGGCGGCGGCTACGCGGCGGGCGCCCTCCAACTGGCGCTGGCCGGGGTGGGCCGGCAGGGGGCCGGTCCCGACGACGTCTACATGCCCGGCACACCGGAGGAGGACCACACCCGCCGGCACTCGAAGTACGTCGCGGAAGGAACCGGCCAGTGGCTGGTCGCGGTGGGCGCCGTGCTGCGGGGACTGCTGGCCTCCCTGAGCCTGCTGACCGCCACCCTGCTGGTCCTGGGGCTCGCCCTGAGCTGGGGCTACCACCTCGTTCCGCTGACGGTGACGACTCCGCTGCCCCGGCACCTGGCCTTCCGGGGACCCGCGCTGACGGCCCTCCTGGTCCTGGCCGGCCTCGCCGCCGTGTTCTGGTTCTTCTGGCTGATGTCCCTGTGGCTGGCCAGGCGGCGTCTGTCGGGCACCCTGAAGTCGGTCTTCGTCACGTTCGTGGTGGCGGGCCTGCTGCTGGGCCTCGTGGTGGTCGTCCTCCCCGGCCTGGCGTGGGCGACGCCGCACGTGTGGAAGCTGCACGCCCCGGCGACGGGGGCGAGCGCCGGCGGCGCCGTGCTGCTCACCTATGTGACCGCGCTGTTCGGCACCACGTGGCGGCGCATCGAGAAGGCCGAGCACGCGGTCGGCACCGCCGAGCGCTCCCGGCTGGCACGCGCCGTGCCCGACGGGTTCTCCAAGTACCTGATGGTGTGGGCGGTCCTCGTGGTGCTGACGGCGGCCTCCCTGCTCGTGCTGGGCTGGGCGATCGCCAGGGGAAGGACCTGGCCGGTGCCCTGCCAGATCGCCCTTGTCGCCGTCCTCGGGCTGGTCGTGCTGAGCCTCGACCAGACCTGGACGAGCCTGCACCCCTTCTACCGTGCCCGGCTGGTCTCCGCGTTCGCCGTCCGTCGCAGAACCTTCCCGGACGGCGAACAGATCGCCGTCCCCTACCGGTTCGACGAGGCGACGCCGCTTTCCTGGTACGCCAGGCGGCATCCCGGCTTCCCCCAGGTCGTCTTCGCCGCGGCGGCCAACCTCTCCGGCGACGACCGGACGCCACCGGGACGGCACGCGGTCTCGTTCACGCTGTCGCACGACTACGTCGGAGGCCCGGACATCGGGTACGCGCGGACGGACGTCCTGTGCCGCCGCACCAGGCCGGTCATCCGCAAGGACCTCACCGTCGAATCCGCCGTTGCCGTGTCCGGCGCGGCCTTCGCCTCGGCCATGGGCCGCCAGTCGCGCGCGTTCCAGACGCTGTTCGCGCTCTCCAACGCCCGGCTCGGCACCTGGCTTCCCAACCCCGGCGTGCTGGGCGCCCTTTGGGGCGAGGACCCCGACTGGGGACTGCCTCCGATGCCGGGCATCCGCCGCCTGCCCTATCTGCTGCGGGAGGTCTCCGGCCGGTATCCGATGGACGACCGGATGCTGCTGGTCACCGACGGCGGGCACTACGAGAACCTCGGCCTGGTCGAACTGCTCCGGCACGGTGTCAGGACCGCCGTGTGCGTGGACGCCAGCGGGGGTTCCGGGGCCTTCGCCGCCGCTCTGGGCGAGGCCGTCGCCCTGGCCCGGGAGGAGCTCGGCGTCGAGATCACGATCGACCGCGAGGACTGGAAGAGGCTCGTCCCCGGCAGCGCGTCCCCCCTGGACCCGCGGAACCCGCCACCGCCGCCGGGCTCCCCGGGCGGCCCGCCGAACCCGCTGGCCGGGCTCAGCCTCCGGCTCTCGGCCGCGGCAGTGGTCGAGGGCACGATCACCTATCCGCGCCGGCTGGTGGACGAGCACGGCCACAACGTCGGCACGACGGGACGGCTGATCGTCGCCCGGGCGGCACTGACCCCGGAGATGCCCTACGAGCTCCTCGCCTACGCCCAGGCCGACCAGGAGTTCCCGCACGACGGCACCAGCGACCAGTGGTTCGACGAGCGACGGTTCGACGCCTACCAGGCGCTCGGCCACTGGATCGGCGGGCGGGCCGCGACGCTGCTGGACCCGCCGAGTCCACCGCCCCGGCGGCGGCTGCGCCGGCCCCGGAGAACCGGGCCCTGAGCAGCAGTGCCCGGTGCATGATGGAAGGGCGGGCGGGACCGGAGCCCGTGAGAGAAGAGCCGTTCCGTGATCACACGAATGCGCTTGCCGCACCGCCACCTGGCACCGCCCGACGGAGCACCGCCCGGGGGACCGGGGCCGCCGGAAGGCCCGCCGAAGCGGCCCGCCCCGGCACCGCAGTCGCCCCGCTGGTGGCTGTGGGTCATGCCGTTCGTCCTGCTGGGCCTGCTGATCGCCCTGGCGACGTCGCGCGGCCTGACGGGTCCGTCCCGCAACCAGCTCTCCTACAGCGACTTCACCGGCAAGGTCGGGACCGGCCAGGTGCAGACTGTCGAGATCACCGACAAGGGCACGGTCGACGGAACCCTCAAGAACGGCACGCACTTCACCACCCAGCTCCCCACGGCCCTCGGCTCCGGCGGGCTGGAGCAGCAGCTCCAGGCCCAGCATGTGAGCATCTCCGCCGTGCAGAGCAGCGGCAGCCTCTGGCCCTCCCTCCTGCTGGCCTTCCTGCCGTTGCTGCTCCTGGTCTCCTTCTTCTTCTGGGGCTTCCGCCGGGCGGCCGGATCGCTCACCGGCGGCATCAGCACCATCGGACGCTCCCGCGCGAAGATCATCGAAGCGGAGCGGCCGACCACGGGCTTCACCGACGTCGCGGGCTACGACGGGGTCAAGCAGGAGATCAGCGAGGTGGTGGACTTCCTGCGCAACCCCGGCCGGTACGCCGCCGCCGGCGCCAAGGGCCCGCGCGGCGTGATCATGGTCGGGCCGCCCGGCACGGGCAAGACGCTCTTCGCGCGGGCCGTCGCCGGTGAGGCCGACGTCCCCTTCCTGTCGGTGACCGGCTCGGCGTTCGTCGAGATGTTCGTCGGCGTCGGCGCGTCCCGCGTGCGCGACCTCTTCGACGAGGCCCGCAAGCGCGGACCCTCGATCATCTTCATCGACGAGATCGACGCCGTCGGCGGCCGGCGCGGCGGCGGGAGCCGGCTCGGCGGCAACGACGAGCGCGAGCAGACGCTCAACCAACTCCTCGCGGAGATGGACGGGTTCGACCAGAGCAGCGGCATCGTCGTGCTCGCCGCCACCAACCGGCCCGACGCCCTCGACCCGGCCCTGCTGCGGCCCGGACGCTTCGACCGCCAGGTCACCGTCCCGCTGCCCAACCAGACCGAGCGGGCGGCCATCCTCGCTGTCCACGCCCGCGGCAAGACCCTGGACCCCGGGGTCGACCTGGACACCGTGGCCCGCGCCACCCCCGGCTTCTCCGGGGCCGACCTCGCCAACCTCGTCAACGAGGCGGCCATCAACGCCGTCCGGGCCGACCGTGCCACCCTCACCCAGGGGGACCTGGACACCGCCCGGGACCGGGTGCTGCTCGGCCGGCGCGAGACCTCCAACGCCCTGCTCCCCGAGGAGCGGCACTCCGTCGCCGTCCACGAGTCCGGGCACGCCCTCGTCGCCGCGCTGTGCGAGCACGCCGACCCGGTCGCCAAGGTCACCATCCTTCCGGCCGGGGTGACGCTCGGCGTCACCGAGCAGCTGCCCGAGGCGGAACGGCACCTCTACAGCGAGGGCTACCTCACCGACCTGCTCGCCGTCCGCCTCGGCGGCCGGGCCGCGGAACTGGTCGTCTTCGGCGAGGGCTCGACCGGAGCGGCCAACGACCTGGCCGGCGCGACGCAGATCGCCACCCGCATGGTCCGCGAGTTCGGCCTCTCCCCGGCCCTGGGCCCGGTCGGCTACGCGTCCGCCGGCCTGCAGTACCTCGGCGAACCGGCCGCGGACGACCTGCTGCGCCGCCCCCCGTACTCCGAGCAGACCCAGCGGATCGTCGACGAGGAGGTCGCCCGCCTGATCCGCCACGCCGAGGAACGGGCCCTGGGCCTGCTCCGCGGGCACCGCACCGCCCTCGACCGGCTCGCCGGCCTCCTCGTCGCCCGCGAGACCATCGACGGTTCCGTGGTCCAGGACGTGCTGCGTCAGGAGCAGGGCTCCTGACGGGGAGCGTTCACAGGGTTCTCAGAGCAAGTACTGCGAGGCTGGCCCCCGTCCATCGGAGACAGGGAGGCCGCGTGGCCATCAGTACGGACGAGCGCCGGGTCGCGGCGGTGTCGTGCCGCCTCTGCACTGCCCGGTCCGTCAGATACCGCGCGGGCGCGCCGACGACGGCTCCCATGATCACCAACAGCCAGCTCACGATC
>NZ_JBSFWU010000128.1:0-17963 GCF_053594995.1 Streptomyces sp. NPDC002536 | reverse complement strand
CATGGCCTTCGGCTTGGCTCCGCCTCCCCCGGCCGATCCCGTTCCCCGTCTGGGCAGAGAACGGGCAGCGGCTGAGGCGTCTCCAGGGCGGCGGGAGCGCCGCGGCGGGGGCGGGGTCCGGGGCGGGTCCGGCGAGCCGGTGCAGGACGTCCCGGACGACGACGCAGGCGGACAGGGCGTCGGCGACGAGCTGGTGGAAGACGCAGACGAGGTCGAAGGCGTCCCCGTCGTCGACGAGCACGAAGCGGGCGAGCGGCCCGGCGGCGGTGTCGAAGCGCCGCTGCAGCTCCTCCTCGACGACCCGGGCCCAGGTGTCCCTGCCGTCGGCCCCGACCACCCGCAGCGGCGGGCCCGGCACGCCGTCCGTGGTCAGCAGCGCGTGCCGGCGTCCTCGGCAGGCGATCCGGGCCCCCAGCAGCGGGTGCCGCAGCCGTGCGGCGGCGAGGGCGCCGGACAGGCGGTCGGGGACGGCCCGCCCGTAGACCCGGGCGACGGCGGCGACGTTGGCGGGCAGCACGTCGCCCGCGGCCCATATGACCCGTTCGTACGGGGAGAGGCGTCGGCGCATGGACGCAGACTGCCGTGCGGGCCGCGGCCCTGCCGCGGAGGTGACGGGTTTTCACCCGCGCGGGGACGTCCCGTGCCGCACGGGTACATCCCCGTACGTCCCCGCACATCCTCGGCCGGTCCGTGTGAATCGGCTGGTTCGTGTGAATCGGCCGTTCCTCTCCCGCCGCGGTGCGGGCAGTACCTAGGGTCGGGGCCATGCAGACGATCACTTTGGGCGCGGTGGAGGTCACCCGCGTCGTGGAATGGCACGCTCCGATGGGCCCCGTGGCCGCCGCGTTCCCCGGGCTGACCGCCGACAAGTGGCGGGAGCACGCGTCCTGGCTGGTACCGGACTTCTGGGATCCGGAGCAGGACGCGTTCGCCGTCAACGTGCAGACGTGGGTGCTGCGCAGCGGCGGCACGACGGTCCTCGTCGACACGGGGGTCGGCAACGACAAGGAACGGCCGTACATGCCCGCCTGGACGCACATGAGAACCGGCTACCTGGAGCGGCTGGCCGCCGCGGGGGTGCGGCCCGAGGACGTGGACGTCGTGGTGAACACGCACCTGCATCCGGACCACGTGGGCTGGAACACCCGCCTGGTGGACGGCGATTGGGTACCGACCTTCCCCAATGCCACCTACCTGATTCCCCGGTCCGACTTCGACCACTGGAACCCCGCCGGGAACCGTCCCAAGCGCGGGGCGCTCGGCGACGTCACCGTGGAGCAGATCTGCGGGAGCATGTTCGAGGACAGCATCCTGCCCGTGCACCGGGCGGGGCGCGCCGTGCTGTGGGAGGGCGAGCGCCATCGCATCGACGCCGCACTCACCCTGGAGGCGGCCCCCGGGCACACACCCGGATCCTGCATCGTCCGGCTGGAGTCGGGCACGGACCGGGCGCTGTTCGTCGGTGACGCGATGCACACGCCGCTGCAGTTCGCCGAGCCCGACTGCGACACCTGCCTGAGCGAGGACCAGGCCGGGGCGGTGCGCACCCGGCGGCGGATCCTGGAAGAGGCCGCGGACACCCGGGCGTTGGTCTTCCCCGGGCACTTCCCCGGGCACGGCGGTGCCGAAGTGCGCCGCGAGGGCTCGGCGTTCGCGATATCCCGCTGGGCGCCGTTCGACCGGACCTGACGCGGGAGCACGGTGGTGCGCGCCGGGGCGCGTCCGTCGGCGGCACGCATCGGCCCGGTAGTCACCGCCGGTGACGGTCCGGCTCCCGGCTGAAATCATCGGTGCTGCAGGGCTCGACGAGGAGCACCGGCGCCGGGAGAAAGGGCGTGCCGTGCCACCGGAGATCCGTCTCGACCCACCCCCGCAGCGGTCCGGCGCCGAGGAGTTCCCCGCGGTCGTCGAGCCGCCCCTCACCGACATCCCGGAGCCCGGCCCGCCGCCGGGCCCGGCCGAACCGGTCGCCTGGGAGCGCACCGGCCACCCGTCCGGCGCGGAGCTGCTGGCCCGGGCGACGCCCGTGCTGCTGGCGGACGGGCGCGTCCGGGCCGCGCTGGACGGCCGGCGGTACGTCGTCCTGGGCGCGAGCGCGCTGAGCGACGACAAGGACCGGACGGTGCCCGCGATCCTCGTCCTGGTCCACGACTACACGGGCCGCCGCACGCTGGAGATCACGCTGGCCGACGCGGAGCCCCCGGTCGTCGTCGGCGTGACGGAGAGCCGCGCCCAGCCGGGCCTGTCCCCGGCGGAGGCCGAGCGGGCCGTGGAGCTCGCCCGGACGCACCCGGAGGTGGTCGGCCGCCGCACCGCCGACTCCGTACCGATGGTGCTGCTCACCAGCGACGTCGAGGAGGGGGACGAGCACTACGGGCACCGGCGCGCCTACGTCGGCTTCGGGCCGCCGGGCGAGCGCCTGCCCCGGGTGCGGGTGATCGTCGACCTCGGCGAGGAGCGGGTGCTGGGCGGGGGAGGCGGCGATGAGTGAGTCCGGCCGTATCGCCTGGCCCGCAGGGCAGCCGGTGTGGACGTTCGACTGGCGGCTCGCGGACTCCCCCGACGAGGAGGGGATCGTCGTGCTGCGCGCCGCCTACCGCGGCCACCAGGTCTTCGCCAAGGCGAGCCTGCCCTCGCTGCGGGTGCAGTACGACGGGCCGTGCGGCCCGTACAAGGATCCGCTCAACTACGACAACTCCCATCCCACCCGCAGGTGTCCGCGCACGCGGGTGTGCGCATACGCCTCGGGCAGCGGGGCGCAGAGTGCGCTGAACCTGGAGTCGTACCACACCATCGGTGCGTACCGCCTGACGCACCGGTGGGTCTTCCGGGTCGACGGCGTGGTGCTGCCCCGGCTCTTCAGTGCCGGGCTGCAGTGCCCCTTCGACCACCGCCACCACACCTACTGGCGCTTCGACTTCACGCTCGACGGGGTGCCGCGCGATCTGGGGCTGGAGTACAACACCTACGCGCCCGACGAGGGATGGGGCGCCGGCTGGCACCCGTTCCGCACCGAGACCAGCCGGGTCAAGAACGCGGCCTCCCGGCGCAGCTGGGCCGTGCTGAACAAGGACAGCGGCCGGGGCTACCACCTGCTGCCGGGCCCGAACGACGGTACGGCCGACGCCTTTTCGACCTCCGACCTGTGGCTGCTGCGCTACCACGGCAGCGAGGACCGGCACGGGCGGCAGGGCAGCGCCGCCGCGGACGGGCTCGGCGCGTATCTGAACGGCGAGGACACCGACGGGCAGAACCTGGTCGTCTGGTACTGCGGCCACCTCGTCCACCATGTCAGCGACGCCGGCCGGGACTGGCACGCGGTCGGCCCCGACCTCGTCCCGCTCGGACCCTGGTGACGGCGGGCCCCGCCGGCTCGTCCCTTCGGCCGATGCGGCACTGGCCGGACGGAGGAGGCGGCGGGGCACGGGCCGGTGGTTGAGTGGGCCGGTCGGGTTGCGGACGACGGCGTGCCGCTCTCTCCCCTCCTCCTGCACCACCGGAACGGAGACGGCGATGCTGCACGTCCTCTACCTCGTCGGGATCGCCGCGTTCGCGGCCAGCGGTGTGCTGGCCGCGCACCGGGCGAGGCTGGACCCCTTCGGCGGCCTGGTCCTGGCCTTCGCCGCCTCGATCTCCGGCGGCACCCTGCGGGACCTGATCCTCGGGCGCCAACCCCTGTACTGGACCCACGACTGGGTGCTGCTCGCGGTCATCACCGGTACCGCGCTGGCGACGATGGTCTTCCTGCGCTACCGGGACCTGCCGCACCGCTCGCTGATGACCGTGGACGCCGTGGGGCTGGCCGTCGTCACGGTGATCGGCGCGCGGGCGGCGATCGACGCCGGGGTCACGCCGTTCGCGGTGATCATCCTGGCCGTGATGACCGGAGTGACGGGTGAGGTCATCAGGGATGTCCTGTGCGGGGAGTTCCCGCCGTTGCTGTTGCGGGAGGAGGTGTACGCGACGGCGGCGCTGGCCGGCGCGGGCACCTATCTGCTGCTGGACCGGGCCGGGGCCGGGGCCACGGCCGCGGCGGCGGTCTCGATGGGGCTGGTCTTCGCGGTGCGCATGGGGGCACTCCACTTCGACCTGCATCTGCCGAGGCTGCTGGGGGCACGGCGGGGAGCGTGATGATGCCAACCGGCTGAGAAGGGACCGGACTCCGGCGTACCGTTGACGGCAGGGGCGGTCCGACGGCTGAGAGCGGGTCAGGCGTGAGACTTCGGGGGTGGCTGTGGCGTCGTTGTCGTTCCGGGGCGTGGGTGGCGGTGCTGGCACCGCCGCGCCGGTCCCGTAGATCGAGCAGTCCGAAAGCGCCGAGATGCCGCCGTTGCTGGTGCACCTCGGCGCGCACGCGTTTCCCGGCCGGGTGAGCGGATGAGCGGCGAACGGACCCTGTGCCAGGGCGCGTTCGCCGGTTCGTCGTACAGCCTTCCAGTGGCGTTCATCGCCATGGGCGGCAGCGTCAATATGTGGCCGCAGGTCGCGAAGGCGTACTGGAATCTGCTCCGCACCGCGGACGCCGTCTACATCTACGGCCGTAAACCCGGCACTTGACGCGTGCCCCGCGCGTGTCCCCGGCGGCGGCCGCTCGTTGCGTCCGGCATGGGGAATGGTCGCAGAGGGTGCATGGATCCGGACAGCTTGCGGCGGCGGGCGGGGCCCCCGTCGCCGCTGCTCCGCAAGTGCCCACAGGGCTGCGGGGCTTGTAGCGATCGGCGTGAATACAGCGCAACGTTACGGGTTTTACGCGGTCGCTATTGTTTCATTGCCAAAGCTTTGACTAGCCTCCGGGAACACACCCCAGCACTCCCAGGGTGCGCGCCCTCGCACGACGGCACGCACCCCCGGGCTCCTCAGCTCACCGACATCCCCGCACCGGTCAACAGCTTGGCGGCGGAAACCGACGCGACATGTCGGTGAACTCCAGTCTTCGGAGGGTACCGTGAATCACCCCGCCCGACTACGTACCGCCATAGCCGCGGACGGCACGACTCCGCTCATCGGCGTCTTCGACATGCTCTCGGCCTCGGTCTCCGCCCAGCACTACGACGGCATGTTCATCTCCGGTTTCGGCTTCGCCGCGTCCCACTACGGCCTGCCCGACATCGGCTTCATCGCCTGGCCGGACATCGTCGCCTTCGTCCAGCGGCTGCGGCTGGCCTTCCCCGAACAGCACCTGCTCGTCGACATCGACGACGGCTACGTCGACCCCGAGACCGCCTGCCACACCGTGCAGCACCTCGAGGCCATCGGCGCCTCCGGGGTGATCCTGGAGGACCAGAAGCGCCCCCGCCGCTGCGGGCACGTGGACGGCAAGCAGATCCTGCCGCTGGAGGAGTACCTCGAGAAGCTCCACATGGTGCTCGACGCCCGCCGCGACCTCGTCGTCGTCGCCCGCACCGACGCCACGGAGGAGGCCGAGATCCTGCGCCGCGCCAAGGCGCTCGCGGCCACCGACGCCGACGTCGTCCTGGTCGACGGTGTCCGCAGCGTGGACTGGATCCGCAAGGTCCGCGACGTCATCGGCGACAAGCCGCTGCTGTTCAACCAGATCGCGGGCGGCAAGTCGCCCCGGCTGTCGCTGCCCGAACTCACCGAGCTCGGCGTGGACGTGGCCATCTACAGCACGCCGTGCCTGTTCGCCGCGCAGTCCGCGATGGACGCGGCGATGATCCGGCTCAAGCAGGACGACGGCAGGCTCCCGGAGTTCACCTCCTCCAGCATCGGCGTCGCCGAGTGCCTGGGCCTGCTGGAGAAGAACATCAGCCGGAACCACGGCCGCGAGGCCGCCCTCGCCTGACGGCTGCACGCACCGGCACGCCGCCCTGCCGGGACGCCCCTCGCCCCGGCAGGGCCCGCCCGCGCCCCTACCGGGCGCTGCTCCGCCAGCCGTAGCGGGTGCTGCGCAGCCGGCGCCTGATCCCGTTCACCACCGGGTGCCTGTCGTGCTGTTCGCGGGAGTGCCGGTCCAGCTCCTCCACCAGCCGCTCGGACCGCTTCTCCACGTCCAGCTCGTCCAGGATCCGGTCGATCTCGGCCAGCAGCGCACCGTGCAGTTGCCACTGGCGCGGGTGCTCCCGCATCCGCGCCAGCAGCAGATCGGCGGCCCGGTCACGGCTGCTGCGCCCGGCGGCCAGCTCCCGGGCGAACCGGGACTCCGCCTCCTCGGCGCTGTCCCGCACCTGCGTGGTGATCAGCACCGCGAAGCTCTCGACCGCCCGGGCGAGATGGCCGAACACCTCCTCCAGAGCCACGGCCACGTCCTCCGGGAACAGCGGCTCGCCCGTCCGCTCCTTGGCCAGGTCGGTGAGCGTACGGGCCGACACCCGCAGCACCACGGCGGTGATCTCCAGGGCGTCCAGCCCCGTCCGCAGCACCACGCGGAACAACAGCCCTTCCTTGACCCGGGGGTTGAGCCGCAGGCTGTCCTCGGCCTGCCGGAGCGAGGCGTCCACCTGCACGATGTCGTGGTCCAGCCGGCGGGCCGCGTGCAGCCGGGCCGCGGCCTCCTCGACGGGCATGTGCCCGCTGATCTCCCGCCCGATGTCCAGCAGCAGGTCCCGCATGCGCCGGGCCAGCTCCTCGATGGCGTCGCCCGCCGGCTGCACCCACACCGGCGGTACGAACAGGAAGTCGAACATCAGGCCCACGACCGCGCCGATCAGCGTCTCCAGGACCCGGTCCCACGCCGTCTGTGTCACCTGGGTGACACCCAGCACCAGCATCGCGCTGATGGCCACCTCGGGGACGAACTCGCCCACCCGGACGAACCGTCCGATGACCAGCGAGGCCAGGATGATCAGCCCCAGGCTCCACCAGGTCAGGCCCACCAGCACACTGAAGCCGATGGCGATCAGCACGCCCGCCACCACCGAGTTGACCCGGCGGATGCTCGTCGTGAGCGTCGAGTAGAGCGTCACCTGGACCACGAGCAGCGCCGTGAGCGGTGCGGTCAGCGGCAGCGGCTCCCGGCTCAGCTGCAGCGCCACCACATACGAGATCACCGCGGCCAGCGTGGAGCGCACCGCCTGCACGACCGCGGGCTCCCTGCCGCGCCGCACCAGGGTCGTCAGGGGGTCGGGTAGCTCGGGCACACGGTGCCTCTTCCCGCTGCGCGGTGCACCCCAGTCGTCCCCCGCGCCGTGCCACCCAGCTGGTGGTAGTACGCCCCGTCAGGGGCGCGGGGCTGTTTCTCCCCCAGCTACCGCTGGGAGGTACCCCCAGCGGCTCCGCCGCGTGGGCGCGACCAGCCACCGGCGGCCCGCAGACGACGCACCACCCCAGGGGTCCGGGGCGAAGCCCCGAGAACCTCGGCTGCGGACGCGTCGTGGCTGAGCGCGCAGTTCCCCGCGCCCCTACGGGGCGCTACGGCGCAAGATCCCGGCGGTGCAGCAGGGCGAACGCCGCCGTGACCCCCGCCGCCCCCACCCCGCACAGCACGCCCAGCGAGCCCCACGGGACGGTCGGGTGCGCCAGGATGTCGCCCGGCGTGTAGTAGTGGAACGGGCTGGCATAGCGCAGCGGAGCCGCCTTCGACCAGGCCAGGGCGACGAAGTTCAGCGCGAAGCCCACGGCGCCCAGGGCGATGGCCGCACCGAGGACGTGCGCCCGGCGCCGCGCCCCCGCCGAGACGGCCAGCGCCGGGCCCAGGAGACAGAACGTCAGCCCCCAGCCCAGCAGCCCCGCGATGAACACCCCGCGCAGGGGCACGTCGTGGTGCATGTCCGGCGAGAGGGCCACACCCGCGGCGACCGTGAGCGTGGCCACCGCATTGAGCACCAGGGCGACCAGCACCGGGGCCGCCGTGCGCTCGGCCAGCAGCCTGGCCCGGGAGACGGGCCGTACGACCACGAGCTCGATCGTCCCGGACTCCACGTCGGCGGCCACCGCGGCCGCCGACAGCGAGGCGACGGCCGTCACCTGCAGGGCGATCCAGAACGGGTGGGTCAGCCCCGCGCCGAGCAGCCCCGGGTAACTGCCGATCGACACGCTGCCGGTGGAGCCGGAGAACGCCTTGAACGCGCTCGGCGGGGTCCGCCCGCCGTCGCCGCCGAACGCCTGCCCGTGCGGTACGGCGCCGGCGATCACCACGATGAGCAGCTCGAAGACCGCCATGCCGAGCACCAGCGCCGTCAGCATCCGGCGTCTCCGGTGCAGCGCCAGCCACAGCAGCGGGAAACGGTCCCTCATGCCTCCTCCACGGGAGTCCGGTAGAGGTCCAGGAAGGCCTCGTCCAGGCCCGCCTCCTCGACGGTCAGATCCGCCACCGGCAGCGCCAGCAGCCCGCGCATGGCGTCCACCACCTCGTGCGGCGGGACCAGCAGCTCGGCCCGGTTCCCGGTCCACCGCGGCGACCAGCGCTCCGACCCCGGAAGCGGCCGTTCCCCCTGCCCGTCGGCGAACGCCAGCCGCACCCTGCGGGCCCGCGCCCGGCGCAGCTCCGCCACCGACTGCACCGTGACCAGCCGGCCCTGCCGCACGATCGCCACCCGGCCGCAGGTCCGCTGCACCTCCGGCAGCACATGGCTGGAGAGCAGCACCGTGCGCCCGGCCGCCGCGGCCTCGGCCAGCAGCTCGTAGAACGTCTCCTGCACCAGCGGGTCGAGCCCCTCGGTCGGCTCGTCCAGCACCACCAGTTCCGGATCGTGCTGCAGCGCCTGCACCAGGCCGAGCTTCTGCTTCATCCCGCGCGAGTACTCCCCGACCGTGCGCGCCAGGTCCGCGGCCGTGAGCCCCAGCCGCTCGCACAGCTCCGCCCGCCGTGGGGACGGCGCCCCCTGCAGGCTCGCGAGCAGGCCCAGCGTCCGTGCCCCCGTGAGCTCGGGATAGAAGCGCAGCTCGCCCGGCACGTAGCCGAGCTGCGGCGCCACCTCGCGGTGCCCGTCCACCGGGTCGTGGCCGAGCATTCGCACACTGCCCGACGTCGGCCGCAGCAGCCCCACCAGACAGCGGATGGTGGTGGTCTTGCCGGCCCCGTTGGGCCCCAGGAAGCCGAAGACCTCGCCCGGCGCGACGGTGATGTCGATGCCCTCCACGCCGGTGGTCCGGCCGTAGCGCTTGGTCAGGGAGCGGATCTCGATGGCGGGTCCGGGGTCGCGCACACGGCACCTCCTTTCTCTTCTGCTCACCGTCCTCCCTACCCGCGGTGTCAGTCGGCGATCAGCACACCGACGCCGGTCATGCGGTCGGCCGCCAGATCCGCCAGCGCCTCGTCGGCCCGGCTCATCGGATAGCGCTGCACATGGACGACGGGCCGGTGCCGGGCCGCCTCGGCGAGGTAGGCGGTGCCGTCCGCGCGGGTGTTGGCGGTGACGCTGCGCAGGGTGCGCTCCTGGAAGAGGTGGTCCTGGTAGACCAGCGGCGGGACGTCCGTGAGGTGGATGCCCGCGACCGACAGCGTGCCGCCGCGGTCGAGGGCCGCCAGGGCGACGGGGACGAGGTCGCCGACCGGGGCGAACAGGATCGCCGCGTCGAGCGGTTCGGGCGGGGCGTCGTAGGCGCCGCGCGCCGACGCCGCGCCCAGGTCGAGGGCCAGGCGCTGCGCGGCCGGGGCGCGGGTGAGGACGTGGACGGTGGCGCCCCGGGCGATGGCCAGCTGGGCCGTCAGATGGGCGGAGGCCCCGAATCCGTAGATGCCGAGCCTGCCGCCGGGCGGCAGCTCGGCGCGTTGCAGCGCGCGGTAGCCGATGATGCCCGCGCACAGCAGGGGCGCCAGCTCCTCGTCGGGCGGCCCCTCGGGCAGGTGGTAGGCGAACCGGGAGTCGACGACCGTGTGTTCCGCATAGCCGCCGTGCAGGTCCCAGCCGGTGTACCGCGACTGCGGGCAGAGGTTCTCGCGCCCGGAACGGCAGTACGGGCACGCACCGCAGGTCTCCGCGAGCCAGGCCGCGCCCACCCGGCTGCCCGGGGCGAAGCCCTGCGCCTGCGGCCCGGCGGCCAGCACCCGGCCGACGATCTCGTGACCGGGCGTGCACCGCGGCAGATGCGGCGGCAGGTCCCCCTCGGCGAGGTGCAGATCGGTGCGGCACACCCCGCACGCGTGCACGTCGATCAGCAGCCCTGCCGGCCCGAGCGGCGGCAGGGGGCGCTGCACGTGGCGCAGCGGGTGCTCCGCGGCGGGGGCGGTGCGGTCGACCACCCAGGCCGTGGTCACGAGGTCACCGGACGGCGTCATCGTCGTCGCCTCCGCTCAACTGCTCGGCCCCCTGGACCACTTGGGCTCCAGCTCGGTCCACTCCGCCTCCCACTGCGCGTACCGCCTGCGGTCCAGCAAGGCCGCGACGGCCGCCCGGGCGCCGAGCGAGAGCACGATCAGCGCACTTGCCGTCATGCCGCCCGCCACCCAGCCGGTCAGCACCGCGGACTCCACGGGCATCGGGGGGTCGGTGACGGACCCGCTGCGGTCGACCCAGATGCGCACGGACGCGCCCGTGGGCGTCCCCGTGGCCACCTTGGCGGTGCTCGTGTGCTTGCGGCCCGCCGCGTCCGTCCAGGAGACGGGGGCGTCGTCCAGCCGGACGCCGGTCACCGAGAGGGACTGCGGGGTCCCCTGGGGGTGCGCCGTCAGCCGGCCGGTGACCTGGTGCCGGTCCGCCGCCTGCGCCCGGACGGTGTGCAGCTGGGCGTCGTACACCGCCCTGCCCACCGCGGGCGCCGCCGTGGGGAGGGCGAGCAGGAGGAGCGCGGTCAGGCAGGCGTTGAGCCGGGCCTGCAGCCGGTCGGAGGGGCGCCACAGGGTGTCCTCGCCCCCGCCCGGGCCGTGGCCGGCGGGACCGGACCCGGGTGCGCTGTGCCTGCCTCGCAGGTTCATGGTGGTGCCTCCCTGAGCCCGGCGCAGCCGTCTTCCCTCCATGGTCGGGGCAGACGCGCGCGACGTCACGGGGAACGTCGTCCCCTCTTGTCCGCTGCGGGCCGACACTGGAAGCAGGACGGCGGCCGTGCGCCGCGCAGGGGCCGCCGCGGACCGGACGGAGGCGGACGCATGGAACCGGCACCCATCACCGTGGGACTCGACGGCTCGCCCGAGAGCCTGGCCGCCGCGCACTGGGCGGCCGGCGAGGCCGAGCGGCGCGGGGCGGCCCTGCGCCTGCTGCACGCCTGGATCCTGCTGGTGGCGCAGCCGCGCGACGTCGCCCGCGAGAACGACCAGGACTACTGGGCGAAGCGCCTCGTGCGCGCCGCGCACACCGAGGTCCAGGAGCGCTGCCCCGATCTGCACATCGTCGACGAGCTGGTGGCGGAGGAGCCCGCGACGGCGCTGCTGAAGGCCGCGGCGGAGTCGACGATGACCGTCCTCGGCTCCCGCGGGCTGGACCGCGTCTCGAGCTTCTTCCTGGGCGACGTGGGCCTGCACGTCGCGGGCCGGGCCGAGCGCCCGGTGGTGCTGGTGCGCGCCGGGGCGCGGGACGAAGGGCCGTCGCCCGCGCACGGGGGCGGCGTGGTCGTGGGGGCCGGTCTGCACGGCCCGGGCGGCGACGAGGTGCTCGCCTTCGCGTTCGGCGCGGCCGCCGGGCGCGGGGTGCCGCTGACGGCCCTGCACGGGCTGTCCCTGCCGGTGCAGGCCTACGCGCCGTGGGGCGTCGACCCCGACGTGGCCGAGGAGCTGAGCCGCGACGCCCGGCAGCAGCTGTCGGCCGCGCTGCGCCTCTGGCGCGCGACCTACCCCGACCTGCCGGTGACCGGTACCGTCCGGCTGGAGAGCCCGGCCCGCGCGGTCGTGCGGGCGGCGGAGGGCGCCGACCTGGTGGTGGTCGGCCGGCGCAGGCACCGCACCGCGCTGACGCCCCGCCTGGGAGCGGTGGTCCAGGCGTGCGTGCACCACGCGTCCTGCCCCGTCGCCGTGGTCCCGCACGACTGACCGGTCAGAGGTCGTTGCCCGCATAGGACAGGTTGAAGCTCTTGTTGGTCAGGGGGAAGTCGGGGACGATCGTGTCCGCGAGCGCCACCGGCAGGGCGGGCCAGTTGAAGAACGACGGGTCCACCGGCTTCACCCGGGTCAGCGTGCCGTCGGCGGCGACCTCGGCGCGGGTGGCGATGGTGCCGCGCCAGCCCTCGACGATCCCCACGCCGGACCCCGCGGGCCGGGCGCCGGGGTAGGGGTCGTGGACGGACAGGCCGGGATGCAGTCCCGCGGCCAGGTGCACGATCACGTCGACGGAGGCGTCGATCTCCTCGGCCCGCACCAGGAACCGGGCCAGCACATCGCCCGCGGAGTGCACGGGGACGGCGGGCGGTGCGGCCTCCTCGTGGAAGGGGTGGTCGGTGCGGGCGTCGGCGGGCAGGCCGCTGGCCCGGGCCACGCAGCCCAGGCAGCCGAGGTCGCGGGCGGCCTGCGCGGGGAGCCGGGCCGTGCCGGTGAAGCGGTCGCGTACCCCGCCGTGGCCCAGCGCCAGGTCGGCGATCTCCCGGATGTCGTTGCGGATCGCCCGCATCCGCGCGGGCTCCGGCACGGCCCGCAGCCGGGCGCCGCCCGGCAGCACGGCGCCGCGCAGCAGCCGGTGCCCGGTGACCTGCTGGTTGAGGCGCAGCAGGGTCTCGCGGACGCGCTGGGCCTGGGAGTTGAGCACGGAGTGGCCGACGTCGTTGCACAGCGCCCCGAGGTCGGCGACGTGGTTGTGCAGGCGTTCGAGCTCCAGCAGCAGCGCGCGGGCCCGCTGCGCGGCGCGCGGCGCCCGGATGCCGGCGGCCTCCTCGACGGCGAGGCAGTAGGCGAGGGCGTGCCCCACGGCGGTGTCGCCGCTGATGCGCTCGGCCAGCGCCAGGCCGCCCGCGAGGTCACGGCCCTGGAAGAGCTTCTCGATGCCCTTGTGCACGAACCACAGCCGGGCCTTGAGCTTGAGGATCGTCTCGCCGACGACGGAGAAGCGGAAGTGGCCCGGCTCGATGAGCCCGGCGTGCACGGGGCCCACCGGGATCTCGTAGACGCCGTCGCCCTCGACCTCCAGGAACGGGTATGGCCCTTCGGGCTCGCCGAACTCCGGCGGCGGGCCGGCGTCCGGGCACATCGGGTACCAGCCCTTGGGCCAGTGGAAGTGCCGTACCAGGCGCCGGGGCAGCGGGTGGTCCAGGGGGACGACCCCGTGCAGGTCCCGCATCTCGCGCTCGAAACGGCCGGCGGGGAAGGACAGCGGTGCCAGGGAAGGCACTTCGGGACGTTCCGGGTCCAGGCGGACGTGCAGTTCGGTGCGCACGTCCGGCGGTCCCGCAACGAACAGGTAGACCACGCGCACGGCCCGGCCGCCCGGTGCCGCCTCGTCGTCGTGGTGGGCGGCGACCAGGGCGAGCCGGTGACCCTCGCGCAGCAGGGCGCCCGCCCGGTGGGCGAGTTCGCCGGGGCCGATGTCGGTGATCTCGCGGGGCGCGGAGAGGGATCGCACGGGTCAGGGCCTTCCCGGGAGCGCGGCGGCGGACAGCAGATCGGTCAGCGGTCCCGCGGCCACCCCGAGGGCGGCGCAGGCGGCCAGCCCCAGGACGAGCGGCAGCCCGGCGGCCGGACCGAGCCGCACCGGGACGGCCGGGGTGCCGGGGGCGAGCCGGGCGGGCCCCAGCAGCATCGCGGCCGTCCGGGCCGCGAGCGCGGCGAAGGCCGTCAGCACCAGGAGCAGCACGACGGCCGCGGCCCAGCCGAAGCGGGCGGCGAACGCGGCCCGGGCGAGGCCGAGTTCGGAGGCGAACAGGCCGGACGGCGGCAGGGCCAGCAGCGCCAGCACGGACAGCCCGAACGCGGTCCCGAGCCCGGGGGCCCGGGCCAGCAGCCCGCGCACCCGCCCGATCCGGGTGGTGCCGCGCAGCTGCAGCACGTGCCCCGAGGCGCAGAAGGCCACGGTCTTGGCCAGCCCGTGCCCGGCGATGTGCAGCAGTGCGGCGGACATCGCGAGCGGGGTGCCGACGGCGGCGCCCAGTGCGATCAGGCTCATGTGCTCCATGCTCGAATACGCCAGCATCCGCTTGTAGTCGCGCTGGGCGAGCAGCAGCGCGACCGCAAGTGCCAGGGTCAGCAGGGCCGTTGCGGCCAGCAGCGTCCGGGTGTACCCGGGACCGAGCACCAGGTCGGCGACGGCCTTGCAGCGCAGGACGGCCGTGAACGACACCGACAGCAGGACCCCGGACATCAGCGCGGACACCGGGGCCGGCGCCTGGCTGTGCGCGTCCGGCAGCCAGGCGTGCAGCGGCACCAGGCCCGCCTTGGCGCCGAACCCCAGGACCACCAGGGCGGTGGCGAGCCGGGTGACCGACGGGTCCAGCCGGTCCGCGTGCGCGACGAGGGCCGGCCAGTCCAGCGCCTGCGCCTCGGGGACCTGCGCGGCCCGCGCCGCGTAGTAGAGCAGCACGATGCCGAGGAACGCCAGGGCGATGCCGGCCGAGCAGATCACCACGTACTTCCACGCGGCCTCGACGGAGGCGCGGGTGCGGCGGTGGCCGACGAGGAACGCCGTGACGATCGTGGTGGCCTCGATGGCCACCCACAGCACCCCGAGGTTGGCGGCCAGGACCGCCGCGCACATCGCGCCCAGGAAGGCGTGCACAAGGACCTGGTAGCGGCGGGCCGTTGCGGCGTCCGCACGCCCTGCCGCGCGCTCGCCCGCCAGGTAGGCGGGGCCGGCGGCACCGGCCAGGGCCGCGACTGCGCCGACGACGAGCAGTATCCACACCGACAGCGCGTCGGCGCGCAGCACGCCCCGGAAGGCGGTCGGCGCAGGCCCGCCGGAGAGCACCGCCCGGGCCAGGACGACCCCCGCCGCGAGCACGGCACAGGGGGAGAGCAGGCCCGTCCACGCGGACAGCGCGCGGCGGCGGAAGGCGGCATGCCCGCCCGCGGCGGCCAGGGGGACGGCCACGGGCACGGCGAGCCAGACCTGAGAGGTGAGGGGGGTCATCAGTCGTGCAGCTCCCGCAGGTCGTCGATGTCCGTGGTGCCGAAGGCGGTCCGCATCCGGGTGGTGAGGATCTGCAGGACGAGCACGGCGAGCACCACGTCGAAGGACACCCCCAGTTCGACGATCAGGGGGACGCCCGACGCGGCCAGGAAGGCGGTGGCGGTGATGCCGTTGTCCAGCAGCAGGAAGCCCACCACCTGGGCCAGGGCCCGGCGGCGGGTGGAGAGCACGAAGAAGCCGATCAGCATCACCGCCAGCCCGACCGGCAGCGCCCGGGTGGCGGGCGCGGGCCCGAGCAGCACCAGCGGCCGGGCCACGGCGTAGGCCAGCAGCGTCAGCAGCGCCGCGGTCAGCAGTGAGGCGGCCACGTTGACCAGCGGCCGGGTCTCCCAGGCCTCGCTGACGTTCTCCACGTAGCGGTGCCCGGCCCCCGTCACGGGCGCGGGGACGAGGGAGGCCAGGGCGCGGCGCATCAGATACGGCAGGACGCCGGTGCGCAGCACGCCGATCCCGGCGGCGACGGCGATGAGTTCGCCGCGTGCCTCGTGCAGCCCGAGCAGGAAGGGCAGCGCCGCCAGGGCGACGCCCTGCAGGGCGAACGTCCGGACGATCGCGGTGAGTTTGCGCTGCCACAGCACCACCACGGCCGCCAGCAGGAACGCCCCGCAGGCGAGGTCGAGGAGCTGCGTGTACGTGCCTTCGCTCACGGCGGCCTCACTCTCCGCTCAGGAAGTACGAGGCGGTCACGGCGAGCAGCGCCAGCAGGAAGGAGCCGGCGAGGAGTTCGGGGACCCGGAAGAGCCGCAGCTTCGCCCAGAACACCTCGCCCGCCGCCAGCGCCGCGCCGAGCAGGGCGGTCTTCGCGACGAACACGGCCAAGGCCACGGCCAGCGCCGCCCACGACGGCCCGGTGGCGATGCCCCAGGGGGCGAAGACCGATGTCAGCAGCCCCAGCAGCACCGTCAGCCGCATCTGGGCGCCGAGTTCGACCAGGGCCAGGTCGGGTCCGGCGTACTCGAGCACCATCGCCTCGTGCACCATGGTCAGTTCGAGGTGGGTGGCCGGATTGTCCACCGGCAGCCGCCCGGTCTCGGCGAGCACCGCCACCGCGAGCGCCGCCGTGGCCAGCAGCCCGGCGGGCGAGGCGAGCCGGGCCGGCTGCTCGACGGCGCCCGCCACGATGGCCGGCAGATTGGTCGACCGGGCCGGTATCGACAGCGCGAACACCGCGAGCAGGATGGTCGGTTCGACCAGGGCGGCGATCGTCATCTCCCGGGAGGCGCCCATCCCGCCGAACGCCGTGCCCGAGTCCAGCCCCGCCAGCGCGAGGGCCACGGTGCCCAGGGCGAGCAGGGCCACCACCAGGATCACGTCCGCGTTGCGGCCGACCGGGGTGTCCGTCGAGAGGAACGGCACCAACGCGGCCGTGACAGCGGTGGTGGCCACCAACAGCGCCGGAGCGGCACGGAAGGCGGGCCCCGTGCCCACCGGTGTGACGGGCTCCTTGCGCAGCAGCTTGCGCAGATCGCGCCACGGCTGCGCGATCCCCGCGCCCGCCCGCCCCTCCAGGCGCGCCCGTACCTGCCGCATCAAGCCCGCCAGCAGCGGCGCACCGGCCGTCACGACCGCCACCTGCGCGGCCACCGCCGCGACACCGGGACCGCTCATGCCGCTCACCAGCCCACCGCCAGGGCGAGGAGCACCGTCACCAGCCCGCAGAAGCCGTAGCCGACGTACAGGTGCGCGCTGCCGTTCGCCAACCTCCGTGCAGCCGCGCCGACATGGGACAGCCCGGCCAGCACGGGACCGTACAGCCGGTGCTCCAGCCGGTCGGGGACCCGCTGCCGGTAGCGCACCCGCTCGACCAGATAGGCCGATTCGCGGACCGGCGTGACGTCCACGTCCTGCTCGGGCGCCACCACGTCGTCGAACACCCGCTGCAGGGGCTCCGCGAACGAGGTCGCGGTGTAGGCCATGCGCGGCGTCGGGGCCCCGCCCCCGCAGTCCCACAGCCGGGCGCGGGTGCGCCGGGGCCGGCGGCGGACGAGCCGGGGCAGCCCGACGGCCGTCGCCGTGGCGGCCGTCAGCGCGGCGACCACCCACAGGGGCGACAACCGCGCGGCCACTCCGTCCAGTTGTGCCTGGATGCCCGTACCCGACAGCGAGGCCCCGTGCGGGAAGCCGGCCACTGCCACGGCCCGGTCCAGCGCCGGGCCGAGCAGCCCCGGCACCAGCGCCAGGACGGCGCAGCACATGGCCAGCAGGCCCATGCCGGCCAGCACGGCGGGCGGGCTCTCCTCCGCCGCGGCCGCCCGGTCGCTGCGGGGCCGGGCGAAGAACCCCACCCCCAGGGCCTTGACGAACACGGCGGCCGCCAGCCCGGCCGACAGGGCGATCACCGCGAACGCCAGCGGGAGCACGATCGACGTGACCTCGCCCGGCACCGCCAGACCGTGGATCAGCGACTGGAGCAACAGCCATTCGCTCACGAAGCCGTTGCCCGGCGGCAGGGCCACCGCACCCAGCGCGCCCACGGCGAACAGCCCGGCCGTCAGCGGCATCCGGGCCCGCAGCCCGCCCATCCGGTCCAGGTCCCGCAGCCCGCTCGCCCGCAGCACCGAGCCCGCCGCGCAGAACAACAGGGCCTTGAAGGCAGAGTGGTTGACCATGTGCAGCAGTGCGGCGGCCAGTGCGAGGGCCGCCAGCTCCTCGTGATGCGCATCGGCGAACAGCCCGGCCGCGCCCACGCCGATGAGCATCAGCCCCGTGTTCTCGCTCGTCGAATACGCGAGCAGGCGTTTGAGGTCCGAGGCCATCGCCGCCTGCAGCATCCCGTACACCGCCGACAGCCCGCCCGCGCCGATCAGCGCGAGCCACCACCAGCGGGGTCCGCCGCCCAGCAGGTCGAAGCCGACCCGGACGATGCCGTAGACCCCCAGGTGCACCATGGCCGCACTCATCAACGCCGAGACGTGGCTGGGCGCTTCGGGGTCGACGCCCTGAAGCGACAACTCGCCTGTCTGTCCAGCGCCCTCGACGTGGTCCGCATCTGGCAGACACCCTCTGCCGAGGGGCTGTTCCACC
>NZ_JBSFWU010000127.1:0-18258 GCF_053594995.1 Streptomyces sp. NPDC002536 | reverse complement strand
CTCTCGGGTGTTTTGTCGTAACGGGTGGCGATGCCTCGCCAGTCCTTCATCTTGTTGATGGCCCGCTCGACCGTGTTGCGTTCGCGGTAGAGACCGGCGTCATGGGTGACAGGCCTGCCGCCCCGGCTTCCTCTCTTCTGCCGGTTCGCGGTCTGGTCCTTCTTCTCCGGGATGACCGCTTTGATGTGACGTTTGCGCAGGTGGGCGCGGTTGGCGCGGGAGGAGTAGGCCTTGTCGCCGGCCACGGCGGCGGGCCGGGTGCGGGGACGGCCGACGGGCAGGCGGACCCGCAGCTTCTTCAGGACGGGGATGAACTGGGGGCTGTCCGCGGCCTGTCCGGCGGTCAGGAGAAGTACCATCGGCCGGCAGCGACGGTCGGCGGCCATGTGGATCTTGCTGGTGAGCCCGCCGCGGGACCGGCCGAGCAAGGCTGTCTTCAGCCGGGCCCGCCGTCTCCGGCGGATGCGCCGCCGCTCGGCGCGGGCCGGGTCGTTTTCGCTGTCCTGTCCGTTGTGTTCCTCGGACGCTCCCTTTTTTGCGAGGCCGCTTCCTCGAGTCCTGCCAGGGTCTCCTCACTGACCCGCATCCCGGTCGCGTCGTGATGAGCCCGTGCCGTGGTGGAGTCCACGCCGACCAGGGACATGTCGGTCTCGTCCCTGCGGGCGGCTTCCGCGATCGCCCCTTCGAGCAGGGCCTGGAAGACGCCCGCGTCCCGCCATCGCATGAAGCGGTTGTAGACCGTCTGCCAGGCACCGAACCGTTCGGGCATCTCCCGCCACTGGCTGCCGGAGCGGAACCGCCAGATCACCCCCTCGAACTGCTCACGCAGCCGCTCGGGGTACGGACCGAACCCGCCGACCGGCAGGAACGGCCCGATGAACTCCCACTCCTCGTCGGTAAGTTGCGCACGCGTCACACCAGAGTCATACCGGCCCGGCATCCCGCCTGGAAAGCAAACCCAATGTTGATCACAACCGAAGACAGTCCCTAGCTGTCCATGAAGACCATCTGCCTCGACAGCATCCGCAACCACCCGTGCAGCGTCGAGCACACGCAGCAGCTCGTGAGCAAGGGAGCCGAAACACGCACCGCCCACCGTC
Source organism: Streptomyces sp. NPDC002536 (assembly GCF_053594995.1). NCBI lineage: Bacteria > Bacillati > Actinomycetota > Actinomycetes > Kitasatosporales > Streptomycetaceae > Streptomyces > Streptomyces sp. NPDC002536. Next base: position 17,158 of record NZ_JBSFWU010000127.1, on the reverse strand, counting down.
TGGAGGTCAGCGGCTCCGACAACCAACGTAATGCCCCGCAGCGACGAGCCGTTCACCCCACAGAACAACCAGCTGCCGCAGCTCCTGACACAGGGACACACCGATGACGCAGCAGCCTGCAAGCTCGGCATATCCCTGAGAACCGAACGGCGCATGCTCTCGCACCTCTCTGGACACCTGGGGGCAAAAAGCCGTTTCCCACCAGGCCGGCGCGCCGCGCAGACAGACCTCCTGAACCCCTCATGAGCAGCCGAACACGCGTGAGACCCGGTGAGCAGCCAACACTGCCTGCCCCTGCACGTGCTGCGCAGCGGCGCTGGCCCGGCAGGTCGTGAGGTCAGGCTGCTATGAGCCCGGCAACCACGAGGGGATCGCGGTCGAGGGCCAGGACGCATCGGTGGTCATCAGGCTGGGCATGGGTATCGAACGCCCTCTCAAGAAGAGACAACCTCGGCCAGGAGCAGCTGGACGCGTTGTGGGAGCCGGGCATCGCGTGGGTGTAGGCCACGATGGGCCGGCCGGTGAACCTGCCAGGCACACCAGCGCACGCACAGGCCCCGGGCTGCGACAGCGCCCAGGGCCTCGTGCCGCGTCCCGGCTGCGTTCCCCGGCCGGGCGGGCTCGCCGTCCGGGCCGGGAGCCGGGACCGGTTGTCAGTGGTGGGTGAGACGGTAGGAGCATCGAGCCGGAAAGAGGGGGAGCTGCTGCCATGTCCGGAAACCAGAACTACATCAATCACGTTGCCCTTGTACTGGATGCCAGTTCGTCCATGTCGCACCTGAGCCGCAAGGTCGTCGAAGTCGCCGACCAGCAGATTGCCTACCTTGCCCGCCGGTCGGGGGAACTGGACCAGGAAACCCGCGTCACTGTGTACGTCTTCGCGGACACAGTGGAGTGCGTCATCTACGACAAGGACGTGCTGCGGATGCCGTCCCTGAAACAGCTGTACCGGGCCGGTGGAATGACGGCTCTGCTGGCGGCCGCACTGAAATCACAGCGGGAGCTGGCACAGACAGCCCAACTGTACGGCGACCACAGCTTCCTGACGTTCATACTCACCGACGGGCAGGAGAACGCAAGCCACCACTGCCCGGACGTCCCTGCCAGGAATCCGCGTGAACTGGCCGAGGCCGTGGCCGAGATGACCCGGACACAGCAGGACAACTGGACGCTGGCCGTCCTCGTGCCGGACCAGATGGGCAAGCGCGAGGCCATGAACTGCGGTTTCCCGAAGGACAACATCGCCATCTGGGACGCCACGAGCACACAGGGTCTGGAGGAGGCCGGGCAGGTCATCCGGCAGGCCACCGAAAAATTCATGGTGGGCCGCACCCAGGGCATCCGGGGATCACGGGCGGTGTTCTCCACAGGCGCCGAAGCGGTCAACAAGGACACCATCGAAGCAGCCGGCCTCACCCCGGTGAACCCCTCGCAATACCAGCTGATCCCGGTAACCCGTGACGCCGCCATCCGGGACTGGGTCACCGAATGCGGGCACACCTACCGCACCGGCAACGCTTTCTACCAGCTGAGCAAAACGGAGAAGATCCAGGCGCAGAAACAGATCGCAGTACTGGAGAAGAAAACCGACCGGGTATACACCGGGCCCGAGGCCAGAGCCCTGCTCGGCCTGCCCGACACGGAAGCCCGCGTCAAACCCGACCACAACGACCACTTCACCATCTTCGTGCAGAGCACCAGCGTGAACCGCAAACTCATACCCCACACACGACTCCTACTCATGCTCTGAAAGCACTTCTGCAGACTGGCCGGCCCCGGGTGACCCGTCCAGACCCGGCCGAGGACACCCCCTGCCGCGACGAGTCCCGGCCGGGCCGCGGGGCCGTCCTGGTGACTGCCGCAGGCACAGGACGCCACACGACGCTGCCCGACCACCCGCCCCCGCCGGCCGCCTGGCAGGCGTCCCGTGAGGAGCTCCCGGTCCGCGAGAAGGCCCACAGCCGCCAGGACAACACCCTCGCCGTAGCCCTGCACTGCTGCGGCTGCTGCGCGTCGCACCGGTGCACGACGGGCACACGGCAAAGACGGGCATCTCTCCCGCTGCACCACGCAACGATCAGCCCCGGCTGCAGAGTGCCGAGCGGCCCGGCACAGAAGACCGTACCGCCTGCCGGGCAAAGACAGCGGGCGGGGCAGAGCGGGCTGAAGCGCGCTCCGCCGACGGCGACGGGAAACTACAGCGGGTGCCGCAGCCGCGCCTGGAACGGGAGTTGACGGCGGAAGATCTACCCCGGGGCGCACACTGCTCGCACGGCCCGGGCCGGGGCTCACGAGGCGGCGTGGCGGACGCGGGGGCCGGGCACGAGCGCGCCGCGCGGTTGAGCCAGGCACTGAACACCGTGCCGAGACGGGCGACTTGCCCAGGCAGAGCGTGGCAGACCAGCGGTACACCGAAGCTCCGGGCGTCGGCGACCCTGCAAGGCCACCCCGACGACCAGAGCCTCGTTGCGTACAGGAAAGACATCCTCCCGGGTTCGTCCAGGGAGAGGGGCTGTGCGCGGACCGCGCAGCTGAAGGCGCCGGATATGTGAAGACCCGAGCGCCTTCGCCCTCCGCCATGCCGTACGGCGCGGCGGCCGGGCCCGTAGCGGGCGGTGCCGGGTGCGCCTGCGGAGACCACGGGTCCGGCGGCCGCTCCCCCGGGCGCGCCGACATCCGCTGCGCGGCCGGCCGGGTACAGGCCATCCCCCCCCCCGGGGCGACCCGCACCATCCCGGGTCGGGCCGATGGCCACCGGGCCGGGCCACCCTCGCGGCGCACAGCCCCTGCGTCCCCAAGGCGCTGCTTGCGCGGTGAAGCCGCTCCCGGAAGGCCCGGCTGGCGCTCCCGCGCAAGCCGAGGGCTCACGTCACGGCGGGTGAGCGCTGCGCGCGGCGGCGCAGCAGGGCCGGGCCCGCCAGGGCGATGGCGTTGCCGAGCAGGATGCAGGCGACGCCGAGGATGTCCTGCGTGCTCCAGGTGAAGTCCTCGAAGAGGGTTGAGAGCAGGAGTGAGACGACGGGGAAGAGGACGGTGGCATACGCCGCCCGTTCGCCGCCGATACGGCCCAGCAGGGTGAGGTAGGTGCCGAAGCCGATGACGGAGCCGATGACGGCGAGGTAGACCAGGCAGCCGGTGTACTTCCACGTCGGCTCGTAGAGGGTGCCGTGGCCGAAGAGCGCGGCGAACGGGGCGATGAGCACGGCCCCGTACAGCATCGACCAGCCGGTGCTCTGCACGACCGGCACGCCGGCCGCCTGGACCTTGCCCGAGACGACGTTGCCCAGGCAGAACACCAGGGTTCCGGCACAGGCCAGCACGATGCCCAGGCCGTCGCCGGAGGACGGGTCGAAGGCGGTCAGGGCGGGCCAGAAGACGGTGACGATGCCGGCGAGGCCGAACGTGCCGCCGACGAGGACCACGGCGGGGACCTTGCGGTGGAAGAAGATGCGGGCGAAGCAGATGTTCACCAGGAGGGACATGGCGAACACCACCGAGACCAGCCCGGTGGCCAGATGCTGCTCGGCGAAGTAGAAGAAGACGAAGTTCGACGAGAACATCAGGGCGCCCATGAGGGCGAACCGGGCGTGCATGCGGGCGGGGTAGGCCAGGGGCAGTCCGCGTGCCCGGGCGTACACCAGCATGATCACGGCGGCGAGGGCGAAGCGGTAGAAGACCGACAGGGTGGGGTGGACGTCGCCCAGCTGGCCCTTGATGGCCAGCCAGGTCGAACCCCAGATGGCCACCGTCACCGCATACAAGAGCGCGTTCACGGTGCCGTCCGCCTCTCCACCAGCGCCGCCAGTCTGCGGACGCCCTCGCGGATCTCGCCGGGCGAGAGGTAACTGCACGACAGGCGCAGCCGGTTGTCGCCGGCGTGGCCGGTGTGGAAGTAGCGCATGGGTGTCCAGATCACGCCGTACTCGCTCGCGGACAGGCGCAGCAGTGCGTCGTCCGCGGGGAAGGGCAGGGTGAGGGTGAGGAAGAAGCCGCCGTCGGGGGTGTTCCAGCGGATGCCGGTGCGCTCGCGCACTGCCGCAGGGAAGTGCTCGTCCAGACAGGCGAGGAGGACGTCGAGGTTGGTGCGGTAGAAGTCGACGGCCTGTTTGTTGGCCTCGCGCAGGCGGCAGTCGTGGGTGAGGAGCATGCCGCCGATGAGGGCCTGGCTGAGGGTGGGGGTGTTGACCGTCACCATGCTCTTGATCTTGGACAGTTCGTCGGCGAGGAGGGTGCGGTGCCCGTCCGGGCCGACGACGGCCTGGTCGGCGACGACGTAGCCGACGCGGGCGCCGGGGAAACAGGTCTTGGCGAACGAGCCGAGGTGGATGACACGGCCCCCGGCGTCGAGCGCCTTGAGGGTGGGGCGGACCGTGCCGGTGCGGGTGAAGAACCCGTAGGGGTTGTCCTCCAGGATCAGCAGGTCCTCACTGTCGGCGATGCGCAGGAGTTCACGGCGGCGATCCAGCGGGAGGCTCACGCCCGAGGGGTTGGAGAAATCGGGGATGGTGTACAGCGCCCTGGGGCGCTTGCCGGCCGCCCGCACCGCTTCCACGGCGGCCAGCAGTGCTTCGGGGCTGACGCCGCTGTCGTCCTCGGCGACGGGGACCGTCTCGATGCCCAGCAGCCGGGCCGCACCCGCAATACCCACATAGACGGGGTCGGTGACCAGCAGGACATCGGCAGGGCCGGCGAACAGGGCGCGCAGGGTGATGAGCATGGCCTCCTGGCAGCCCACCGTGACGACCACCGCGGCCGGATCGGTCTCGATGCCCTCGTCGTTGCGCAGGGTACGGGCGATCAGCTCGTGGATCTGGCCGTTGGTGCGGCCGTACTGGAAGAGGCTGGTGCGCACCTGGTCGGGGGTGCGGCCCAGGTCCTCGGTGAGGTGGCGGGTCCAGGCGTCGAGGTAGGTGGCGATGCTGCCGGTCTCGAAGAAGCCCTCGTAGGGGCGTCCGGGGCCGAAAGAGATGGCGTCGGGGTGGCGCAGGGTGATCTCGTTGAGGAAGTTCATGACCTCCATCAGCGGATCGGCGAGGGAGCCGTGGAGCTCGCCGAGGGGCAGGACCAGAGGTGTCACAGCCGGCCCTCCCACAGGACCGGGCAGAACTGCGGGTCGGTGTAGTCGGGGTGACCGTCGGCGTCCGGGCGCACGAGCACGTCGTTGTTGTAGACGACATTGCCGCCCCCGGCCAGCGGGAAGGGACGCCAGGCGTTGCCGCGGTCCTGCAGGTGAAGACTGATGGCACGGCGCGGACGGCCGCTGGTGTTCAGTCCGCTGCCGTGGTAGGTGCGGCAGTGGTGGAAGCTGATGTGTCCCTTGGGGATGACGACGGGGACCTTGCGCACCTCGGCGCCGTTGAACGCGGCGTTCTCCTGCAGCATGTCCTCGAGTTCGAGACGGTCACGGTCGGCGAAGTGCCGGGTGGTGGAATCATCCGCGCCGGTCTCCCGCCAGGTGTGACTGCCGTCGACCATGCTGATCGTGCCCATCTCCTCGTCACAGTCGTGGAAAGGGATGAAAGCAGTGAGCATGCTGTCGGAAGTGCACGTCTGCCAGTAGTGACGGTCGAAGTGCCAGGGCACGATGTTGCGTTCGTCGACAGTGCCGGACGGCTTGTAGATCAGCGTGCTGTTCCACAGCCGGATCTGGTCGGTACGGGCGATCAGTGCGGCCGTCGCCGCGATGACCGGCTTGGACAGGATCCGCCGGACCGTCGCGTCCTCGTAGAAGATGTAGTCGTTGTGCCGGTGCACCTCGCCCTTCTCCGGCGTCCAGTAGGCGAGCCGCGGCGGGCGGACGGGCAGGGTGCGGTCGCGGTGGCCGGCGTAGAACCGCTCGCTGGCTTCGACGAGTTCGTCGACCTCGGCGTCGGTGAGGAGCTTGCGGGTGAGGAACCAGCCGTGCTCCTGGTAGAAGTCCACGTCCTCGGCGGTGGGCAGGAGTTCACGGTCGGCCGGGGTCAGGGAGAAGGCGTCCACGACGGTCTCCAGCTGCTGGTCTGCGGGCATAGGAAAGATCTCCTCAGAAACGGTGGGGGGTTGCAGGGGTGGTGCGCCGAGGCGCGTGGAGCAGATCCGCGTCGACGGACGCCAGATCGGGGCGGCCGCACAGGGCCAGGGCGTCCTCCAGCTCGGCGCCCAGAACGGACAGCACCTCACGCGCACCACCGGCACCACCCACGGCCATGCCCCACAACACCGGCCGGCCCACCAGGACCGCCCGCGCACCGAGGGCAAGCGCGACCAGGACGTCCGTGCCGCGCCGGATACCGCCGTCGACCAGCACCTCGCAGCGCCCGGCCGTAGCAGCCACCACCTCCGGCAACGCCTCCAGGGCGGTGACGGCGCCGTCGAGCTGACGGCCACCGTGGTTGGACACCACGACCGCCTCCACGCCCAGGGCGGCCGCGCGGTCCGCGTCCTCGGCGGTCAGCACGCCCTTCAGGACGATGGGCAGCCGGGTCAGCGAGCGCAGCCAGGCCAGGTCGTCCCAGGTGAAGGCCGCATCGTGGTGACGTTCGGCATGCGCACCCAGCACCGAGGCACCGGCCGTGCCGACGTGCAGGCCGGCCGATATCTCGCTGCCGAAATTCGCTGGGGATAGACCCGGCGGCAGGCGGAAACCGTTGCGCAGGTCTCGCGGACGGCGGGCCATGCGCGGGGTGTCCACCGTGACCACCAGCGCACGGTAACCGGCCGCCTCGGCCCGCCGGACCAGGGTCTCGGTGGTCGGACGATGACGGAAGACGTACAGCTGCATCCACAACGGGCCGCCGGCCGCCCGGGCCAGGTCCTCCAGCGGAGTGCCGGAGAAGGTGCTGACGACCATCAGCGCACCGGCTTCCCCGGCGGCGCGGACGCAGGCCAGTTCGGCCTCGGGAGTGACCAGCCCGTGAAAGGCCATCGGCGCGATGCCGACAGGCAGCCGGACCGTACTGCCCAGCAGGGTGGTGCCGGTATCGCAGCGGGAAACATCCACCAGGACGCGGGGGCGCAGCCGGTGACGGCGGTATGCCGCCTCGGACTCGCGCAGGGTGGTCTCATCGCCGCTGCCACCGTCGATGTAATCCCAGGCGGACGGCTCCACCAGACCGCGCGCGGCAGTGCGGTAGTCGTCCAGGGTGACCAGCGCCTGCGGAACCGGCGCACTCATGCCCGGGCCGTACCCGCAAGCGCGGGGCTCTCGTCCGCACCACCGGTACGGGCCCGCTCGCGCTCAACGGCCTCGTAGAGGGCCTTGATGTTGCCACTGCCGAAGGTGCGGGCCTCGACGCGCTGGATGAGCTCGAAGAACAGCGTGCGCCGGGCATAGGGAGACCGGGTGAAAATCTGTATCAGGTGGCCCCAGTCGTCGCGGTCGACCAGGAGGCTCAGTTCGCGCAGGGTCTCCGTCTCCATGCCGACGTCGATACCGCGGTCAGCCAGCGCCGAATAGTAAGCAGACGGGGTGGACAGGAAATCCACGCCACGGGCGGCCAGCGCACGTACGGCGTCGGCGATCACGTCGGTACCGAACGCAATGTGCTGGACACCGGGACCACCGAAGTTGTCGAGGAAGTCGTGGAGTTGACCCCGGGGGCCGTCGGTGCGGGGCTCGACCATGGTGAAGGTGATGCGACGGTTGTCGTTCTGCACGACCTTGGAATTCATGGTCTGGCCGCCTACGACGATGGTCTCGTCGTAGGTGTGCTGCAGGCCGAGGGCACGCTCGTAGAAGGAGACCGAGCGGTCCAGGCTGTCCGGGCGCAGGCAGAGCGCCAAGTGGTCGACGCTGTGCAGGAGTCGGCTGCTGCCGCCGCCCTGGCAGGCGACAGGCCGGTAGACACCAGGCAGGAAGGAGCCGTCCGGGTCGTCGCGCTGGACGAGTGAGTGGACCAGGTCGGACCCGGTCCCGATGACGGCGACGGTGACCCGCCCGGACTCGTCCTCGTGGACCGCCGGTTCCTGAACGGCCTCGGCTCCGGCCGCGACGGCGCGCTCGAAGTCACCGACCGCATCGGTGGACGAGAAAGCCACATCCCGTACACCGTCACCATGACGGCGAACGAAATCGGCCGTAGGACCGGCGTCGTTCAGGGAGGAGGCCACCATGAGCCGGACGCCCCCGTGCCGGAGCACGAACGAGCGGCTGCCGTCCGGGCCGGCCCCGGGCCCGGCCTCCGCCTCGGTGTGGAATCCGTAGGCCGAGCGGAAGTAGTGGGCTGCCTGAACGGCGTCCCCCACGCTCAGGCCAACGTGGTCGACAGCCAGCAAAGTCACGTCTCTCACCTCTGTTGCGCGATCGGGCCGACCCGCACGGCGGCACAGCACGCCGTCGGCTCGCCCGGCCCCGTAGCGGGCCGGTAATTCACTGCGTGGAACTGTGTGGAACTGCGTGGAGACAAAGGGCACGCCGCTGTGACCTTCATCGGGCGATACACCACGGGAAGAGAGGTCACACAGTGGCCTTCTCCGGTCCGCATCAACGGTGTTGGGGGGTGTTGGGGTGATCGCCGGGGACGGATGATGATCATCCTGTCCATGCCACTCAGCCACGAGCAAGGGCAATTTTCGGCCGTCCAGACGGGGGCGGCGAACCGGGCGCATGTGGCCGGGAATTGAACCGTTCACAAACTGGGCCAGGCCTGAAGCTGCTCTTGTGCGGGGCGCGGGAGGTAGTGGTGCGGGCCTGCCGGAAATCCCCTAGATTTTCTGGAACTTCACGGGTGGCTTGATCCGGCGGTCAGGCACGGAACTTTTCTTCTTCCCGTCGGCGGCCTGGTCCGACTTCTCCCGGATGACTGCCTTGATGTGGCGTTTCCGCAGGTGGTCCCGATTGCCACGGGACCAGTAGGACTTGTCCCCTGTGGGCTGTCGGCGTCGCTCGGGGTGCAGCCCGTACTGCCCGGTCGGCAGGTACGGGCCGGTGGACTCCCGCTCCGCATCATCCGTGAGTTGCACTTGTGTCACGTGAAACGATCCACCGGACCGGGCCCCGTCGCGAGGGCGAAACCCGCAGATCGATCACGGCCCGAAACGCGCCCTAATAGGCGTTGTCGACCCACCAGGACTGGTAGCCGGAGTTCTTTGACGGATCGTTGCACGGGTAACCGCGAACGCCGTACTCGGACTCGTCGAGGCAGTTCCACGGGGCGTTGATGCCGTTGCGCAGCACCTGGATGCTGCCGCCGGAACTGGTGGTGAAAAACTCCAGCGCCCACTTCTGGTAGCCGTTGGCGAAGCTGGGGTTGTTGCAGTCGTAGGTGCGCAGGCCGTAGTCGGAGGACCAGTCGAGGCAACGGCCGGTGTTGACGTTCTTGAGCTGGCCGTAGCCGGAGGACCAGTTGACGACGCGCCAGCGCTGCCAGCCGCCGTCGACGCTGTTCTGGTTGCATTCGTAGGTGCGCAGGCCGAAGTCGTTGGAATCGTCGAGGCATCCGCCCGACCAGTGCGAGCCGATGATGTAGTCGTGCCCGACCTGCCAGCTGTAGGCGGTACCGCCGTCGGCGTGGGCAGCGGTGGCGCCGGTCATGCTGACGCCGCCGGCGAACGCCAGCGCGGTGGCTGCTCTTACGAGGCGCGTTCTGAGCTTGTTGGCCATGGTGCCCTCCTCTGTGAAGGCAGGGGCCCACGCCGATGGGCCGGGCCCCGCATCCGATCGCGCCCGCACCTTCCCACTGGCGGGAACGCGCTACAAGAGCATGGGCACGTCACGTTCCGGAACCTGGGGCTCGGCGGCCGACGCCGAGGCTCGGGGCCGGCCTTCAACTCACCGGCCGGGAGCCCGCATGTGATCTTGGCAGGAATCTCGCGGACGGCCGGCCCCACTCCGTCGGGCCCCTGGATCTCCACGCAGCGCAACAGCCCGGGCCGCCGCCCGCCAAACGCGCCAATGCCATGTACGGAGGTGCTGTCAGACGGATGGTGCACGATGGGGGTATGAGCGTGATCATCGACATCGGCGGCCTGTCGCACGAGCGGATCTCCGCCGCGCCGTCCCCCCTGGCGGAGCTGGGCATGGCCCTGCACGTCATGGTCGCGTCCGGACATCACCCGGGGCTGCAGGGCTGGGCGTGCGCCACCGCCACGGCACTCGCTCCCCGCCTCGCCGACCGGCTCTGCGAGGCGGAGTTCATGTGGCGCAACGCGCTCTCGGACCTCTTCCTGCCGTTCGCCGGGCAGCCCGGCACCGGCAGGCTGCCGGGCAGCACCCTCGCCGACGAGCTGGACCACCTCGACCGGCTCACCGACCACCAGTTCGTGACCGCCGCCCTGGGGTTCACCTGCGAGCTGTCCTACGGCACCACCGGCACCCCGGACCTGTTCGGCGACGGCACCACGCGCAGGCGTGCTCTGGAGCTCGCAGCCGCCCGCGGCCCGCAGCAGGTGCACTTCACACAACGGCTGCTCGACGACCCGCCGGCCATCCGCGTCTGGTTCCGGCAGCTCCTCGAGGAGTGCGACGAGGCGTTCTTCGCCGACACCTGGGCCCGGCTGCGCACGGAGCTGGCGACGGACGCCCGACACAAGAACGAACTGCTCAGACACAAGGGCCTGGGCCAGGCGCTGGCCGCGGCGTCACAGGCCATCACGTACGACAAGGCGACCGAGCGCATCACCGTCGACAAACTCGTCGAAGGGCGCACCGCCACCGTGTCCGGCCGTCTCACGCTCGTACCGACCAGCCTGGGCAGCCCTCATGTGATGGTGGTGCACAGACCCGGCTGGCAGCCGGTGATCCACTACCCGATCGCGGCACCCGGTCCGGCCGCCCGCTCCTCCGTGCAGGACCTGTCCCGGCGCATCGAGGCCCTGGCCCACCCGGTGCGGATCCGGCTCTGCCGCCACCTTTCCCGCGGCCCCTACACCACCAGCGAGTTGGCGGACGCGCACGGCATGACCGCACCGGAGATATCCCGGCATCTGACGGTCCTGAGGAAGGCAGGCCTGCTGACGACACAGCGGCGCGGACGGTACGTCCTGCACCAGTTGAACCTGACGATGGTGGCCCGGCTCAGCAGTGACTTCATCGAGAGCGTGCTGCGGTGAGGCCCGGGCACAGGTCCGGCTACGGCGCAGCACGCCCACCCGATCACCGTCACCCCCGAGAGCCCGGTCCGCGCTGCGGAATCGGACCTGGACCTCGTCCAGCTGCCGGACGGCCTCAAGGGCGAGCAGCCGTACTACCTGGCTGCGCTCTTCGCCTTCCACTGCTCATAGGAGACGCTCCAGTCGGCGTAGCCGTTGCCGGGGCCGCCCAGCTCGCCGGTGGCCTCCTTGCCTTTGACCGTGACCAGGTCTCCGAGGAGCGTGTTCTCGAAGAGCCACTGGGCGTCCTCGGGGGTCATGCCGATGCAGCCCGCGCTGTGGTTGGTGTTGCCGACGTACTGCTGCGCGTCGTCCGTGGCCTGGTGGAGGAAGCCGCCGGAATCGCTGAAGCGCATGCCCCAGTTCACCGTCACGTCGTACTCCTTCGGGCCACCGACGGACGCAGACGTCATGTGGACGGTGCGTTCCTGGGACTTGATGGCGAACGTGCCACGCCGTGACGCACGTCCTGCGACGGGCTCGCCGCCGGACATGGGTATGGACTTCACCTGCTTGCCGTCCTGCTCGACGATCAGCCGGTGGGTGTCCAGGTCGGCGGTCAGCTGCTGGTCCCGTCCCACCGTGAACGTCCGGTCGATGTCGCGTTCGAAGTGCGCGCCATCCGGGTCGACCGTGGTCAACGTGCCTTTGATCGTGACATCGGTGTTCGGCTTCCAGGGGTTCTTCGGCCGCCAGTCCAGCCGGTCCCGCCCCGCCGTGGTGGTCACCCAGCCCCAGGAGCCCTCGGTGGCGTTCGACGCGGTGACGGTCAGCGCCTTCTCCACGGCCGCCTTGTTCTTCACCGGCTCGTAGAACTCCAGCGACACCGGCTGCCCGGTGCCCACCTTCTTTCCTGCTCCCGGAGTCAGGTCGAAGTCCAGCAGAGGGCCGGCGGTCACCTTCTTCGGCGCGGCCGCCGCCGGGGCCGCCGCCTGCCGATGTGCCGCACCGGTCTTCCCCACGGACTTGTCGCCTCCGTCTCCGCCGCCGCAGGCCGTGAGCAGGAGCAGGCCGGCGCCTGCGGCGGTGGACAGTCGGGCCGTGCGCAGACGGCGACGCTCGGCACGGGTGAACGGATCGGCGGTGGTGGACCGGACACGCATCATGGCGGTGGCTCTTCTCCGAAAGGCGTTGATACGCCCGGAGAGAGCCCGATCACCCGAATTACGTTCACCGTCAGGTCATGAGCGTTGCGTAACAGTCGGCAGGAGGGCGGGCCCTCGGCCGACGCCCGGCCGCTCTATCCGCACAGTCACTCCGGCCTTCGCTTCCCCTGGAAGCGCCACCAGGACCAGCCGTTCGACGTGAGAAGATGGGGCTTATGTCTGAGATATCCGCCCTGTGGCGCGTGGCACCGGCCTCCGAGGCCAACTGGCCGGCCGAGCTGTGCCAGGACGACGGTCTGACCGGATATCCCCCGTCCGGCATGCCGGACGCGGCTTGGGTCCTGCACGCCATGTACGAACACGAGCAGCTGCCGACCTCCGTCTCCCACCACCAGGCGCACCAGTTCCGCCTGGCGGACGGTACGGTCGAACTCGACGCCATCGGCAGCATCGACCTCGAAGTAGGGATCGTCACTGGCGGCGAGCTCGGGCGCGCCGAGCATCCGGGGCCCGGGTGGCGCCGGCTGCGTTGGGCCGAACTCGCGCACCGGACCGGCGAACCGGTCGTCGCCCAGGGGCTGTTGCCGTCGTATCGCAGCGCTCCCGACGGGCGCTTGGAAGACGGCAGTTGGCCCGTCTCCCTGCATCTCCCCGCGGAAGGCAGCCTCGACCGCCCGTCGTGGAACCGGCTGACCGACCTCCTGCTCGAACACAGCCCGGCCGGCCCGGACACACGCTGCCTGGCCTACTACAACCCCCTCGTCCACCACCCGCGGGCAACGACGGCCGAGGAGTTCGCCCGCCACTTCGCCCACCGGCATGTCCTCACCGGCAGGCTGGGCGACGCCCCGGCCCTGTACGACATCGACGAGCCGGACTTCTCCCCTTCCAACCTCTGGCCCGAGGACCGTTCCTGGATCGTCTACACCGACTACGACTTGTGGGGAACGAAGGTCGCAGGCCATCCATCCCTGATCGACGCCCTCGTCGGCGACGCGGAAATCGAGGCCCGACGACTGCCCTGGGCCTGCTGACAGTACCGGCCGACGGCCGGCAGCCGGCCCTTGGCCTGCTCAGCCCTCCCAGGGCCAATCGGCGTTACGGCCGCTCTCCAGCAGCGGCACCATGCGGAACGCCGCGTCGGTGAGCCCGCCGAAGGTGTGCCGGTCGGCGGAGCCGGACGGGCCGTGGCCAGGGCGGTAGCCGACGAGGTTCCAGGTGTAGACCGGGATGTCGGCCGGGACTTGTTCGGTCGGGTCGCCCGCGGAGTGGTAGGACGCCTGCTCGTCCGTGACGATCAGGACCCGGTCGTGCCCGCGGTAGTGCCGGCGCACCGCCTCAGTCGTGTCAGTGCCGCCCAGGCTTTTGAACCCGCGACCGGCTGTTCCGAGAAGTAACCGTCACCTGCGCACCGGACGTCCCGGTGCCGCGCCTCCCGAGTTCGAACTCGAACCCGCGACCGCCCGATGATGAGTCGAAGCAGGTCCTGCCTTCGCACCCGGACGACGGTCACTGTAGGGGTACGGAGAAGAGGCGCGCCAAGGGTTTTTCACCGGCATGGCAGGCTACGTGTCACAACCGGCCCATGTGCAACCTTGGTTGGCGCCGCGGCCGGCACACCGAAGGCCGCCTGTCTCGCTTGGGGAAGACCATGTCCGCATCCACCCGCCCGCCCGCTGATCCGGTGCCGAGCCACCGGGCCGTCGAGAACCTGATCGCACGGTACGCCGAGCTCGTGGACGACGGTGATTTCGCAGGACTCGGCGCCCTTCTCGCCGACGCCACCTTCACCGGCAGCGGCGAGCCGGTGAGCGGGCGCGACGCGATCGAGAAGATGTTCCGGGACACGCTGATCGTCTACGCCGACGGCACGCCGCGAACCCAGCACGTCACCACCAACGTTGCCATCGAGGTCGACGAACAGGCGGGCACGGCGGTGTCGCGTTCGTACGTCACCGTGTTGCAGGCCCTGCCCGAACTGCCGCTGCAGCCCATCGCGGGCGGCCGCTACCACGACCGCTTCGAGCGCCGTGACGGGCAGTGGCGCTTCGTGGAGCGGCGGGTCCGCATCACGCTGGTCGGCGATGTGAGTCGTCATCTGCGCCGGGCTGCCGCCCCACAGCGATAGCCCACCCCCCGGAACGGCAGGTCGGCAGGCCCGCGGGGACAGTGCCCCGGGCGCGGGCCGGACCGACGCCCCGGCTCACGCCTCGGGCGCTCCCGTCTCCTTCAACTCGCCGTCGGACAGCCGCAGCCACCGGTTCACGCCGATCTCCCGCAGGAACCGCTCGTCGTGGCTGACCACCACGAAAGCCCCCTGGTAGGAGTTCAGGGCGCTCTCCAGCTGGCCCGCGCTGATCAGGTCCAGGTTGTTCGTCGGCTCGTCCAGGAGCAGCAGGTGCGGGGCCGGTTCCGCGCACAGGACGCAGGCCAGGGTGGCGCGCAGCCGCTCGCCGCCGGAGAGCACCCCGACGGGCAGGTGGGCGCGGGCGCCGCGGAAGAGGAATCGGGCGAGCAGGTTCATCCGCTCGGCCTCCGGCCGCTGCGGGGCGCACTCGGCGAAGTTCTCGGCAACCGTACGGTCCGCATCCAGCAGGTCGAGGCGCTGCGAGAGGTAGGCGATGCGCCCGTCGGCCCGTTTGATCCCGCCGCTGTGCGGGGGCAGGTCGCCGTTGAGAAGGCGCAGCAGGGTGCTCTTCCCGGCGCCGTTGGGGCCTGTCAGTGCGATGCGTTCCGGGCCCCGGATCGTCAGGTCGGCGCCGTCACCGGCGAACACCTCCTTGTCGCCGAGCCGGACGCGGAGTTGTTCGCCGAGGAACAGGTTGCGTCCGGCGGGCACGGTGGTGTCGGGCAGGTCCAGCGTGATGCGCTGCTCCTCGCGCAGGGTGCGCCCGGCTTCGTCCAGCCGGGCCTTCGCCTCGGTGACCCGGCCGGCGTGCATCTGGCCGGCCCGTCCGGCGGATTCCTGCGCGCCGCGCTTCATGTTGCCGGCGAAGATGCGGGGCAGGCCGGCGTTCTTCAGGTTGCGGGCGGCGTTGCTCTGCCGGCGTTCGGCGCGTTCGCGGGCCTGCTGCATTTCCCGCTTCTCCCGCTTCAGTTCCTGTTCGGCGTTGCGGACGTTCTTCTCGGCGGCCTCCTGCTCGGCTCGGACGGCTTCCTCGTAGGCGGTGAAGTTGCCGCCGTGGAAGCGGAGTTCACCGCGGTCGAGCTCGGCGATGCGTTCCATGCGGTCGAGCAGTGCGCGGTCGTGGCTGACCAGGAGCAGGCAGCCGGTGTAGGTCTCCAGTACGTCGTAGAGCTTGTGCCGGGCGTCGAGGTCGAGGTTGTTGGTGGGCTCGTCGAGCAGCAGCACGTCGGGCCGCTTGAGCAGTTGGGCGGCGAGGCCGAGGGAGACCGCCTGGCCGCCGCTGAGGGTGTTCAGGGTGCGGTCCAGGGTGAGGTGGGCCAGACCCAGGCGGTCCAGCTGGGCGCGGGTGCGTTCCTCGATGTCCCAGTCGTCGCCGATGGTGGTGAAGTGCTTCTCGTCGACGTCCCCCGACTCCACGGCGTCGATGGCCTGGATGATCGCGGCGATGCCCAGGACCTCGGCGACGGTGAGGTCGCCGGTCAGGGGGAGGCTCTGCGGGAGGTAGCCGAGGGTGCCGCCCACGGCCACCGCCCCGGTGCCCGGCCGCAGTTCACCGGCGATGAGCTTGAGCAGAGTGCTCTTGCCGGTGCCGTTGGGCGCCACGAGACCGGTGCGGCCGGAGCCGAGGGTGAAGGACAGGTCCTGGAGGACGGGAGTGTCGTCGGGCCAGGTGAAGGACAGGTTCGAGCAGACGACGGAGGCGTCGGACATGGAGGTGACCTCGTGAGGAGGGAGGGAGGCAAGCAGGCATGATGCTTCTGCCTCGGCAGCAGACAAGGGAAAATGGGGACGACAGAGCAGCCAAGACAGCGGTGCTTGCGTGCACCGGCAGGTGGCCTGTCGGGTCCGGGTATCACCCGGAGATGTCGTCTTCCACCACCATGTCCGGTCTCCTCACAGCGTGATCAGATTCGACGTCAGCCTAGCAGCAGGGGCGGGAGCCCGGCTCGGATTATTCGCCGGGGCTGCGGCAGTTGATTCATGCTCGCTCGTCGACACCTGCAAGTGGCCGGTTTCGGCGGCAAGTTGGCCACCCCGACCTCCCGTCGACAGGGAATTCGAGCCTGCTGCAACAAAAGGGGGCCGCTGACACGAGCACGACAGGCGCTCCGTAGGATCGGGACCGTCGTCGGCTTTTGCGCCGGCCTTCGAACCGAGCACAACGGGGGACAGTCATGCCCGAGACAAATGGTCAGCAAGCCGGGGCCGAAAGGGAACTCGTGCTGGCGGACATACGGGACTCGGGCGTGAGCAGGGCGACGGTCCGTCAGTCGGCCGACGGCGACCTCGTCCTGTACTGCACCGACAGCGGCTATGCCGTGATGATGCAGATCGGCGAGCACGTCCGGGAGTACCGGCGCTGGACCACGGTCGCCGCCGCCGACGTGCCCCGGCTCGTGGACGATCCCGCAACGGTGCTGGAAACCGTCCGCGAGGTGACGGTCGTCGCCGGCAACGGCGACGCCTACGCCAACGAGTCGGCCGAGATCGAGAGCCGGTTCGCCGAGTGGCTGCGGGCCCATGACGTGCCGTTCACCAAGGCACGCGAAGACTACGAGGGCTGATCACGACAAGCCGCCGAAGCCCCGGCAGAGGCTACGCCCCCGTGGACGCGCGGCCATGTGCCCCCGGTGGGGAGATCAGCAGCGTGCCCATCGTGCCGCTGTCCTCGTGCGGCAGGACGTGGCAGTGGAAGACCGTCTTGCCCGTTGCGTCGGGGCGGAAGTACATCCGCAGTGTCACCTCGCCTCCCGGCGGCAGGCGGTAGGTGTCCCACCACAGCGTGGGGTCCGTCTGCCAGGAGGTGTCGCCCGCGGGGATGCCCTTGACGTCGACCACCTGGAACGGGTTGACGTGG
>NZ_JBSFWU010000126.1:0-18263 GCF_053594995.1 Streptomyces sp. NPDC002536 | reverse complement strand
TTTTTTGAACTCCGCCCCCCCCCCCCCCCTCCCTGCTGTCCCCCCCCCCCCCCGGGGGGCGGGGGCCCCCCCCCGCGAACCTCGGCTGCGAGAGCGTCGTGGCTGATCGCGCCCACGCGGCGGAGCCGCATATCGAAACAGCCCCGCGCCCCTTCGGGGCGCCCCCGCACCGCACTCGTGGTCGGCAGGCCGCAGGCCACCCGGTAGTCTGGTCACATGTCCGAACCGACCGGTGCCGCCCGCCGTCGCGGCCCCTTCCAGGTCGGGGACCAGGTCCAGCTCACCGACCCCAAGGGACGCCACTACACCTTCACGCTCGAAGCCGGGAAGCAGTTCCACACCCACAAGGGTGCCTTCCCGCACGACGAGCTGATCGGTGCCCCCGAGGGCAGTGTTGTCCGTACCACGGGAAACGTCGCCTACCTCGCGCTGCGCCCCCTGCTCCCCGACTACGTCCTGTCCATGCCGCGCGGAGCCGCCGTGGTCTACCCCAAGGACGCGGGGCAGATCCTGGCCTTCGCCGACATCTTCCCCGGCGCCCGCGTCGTGGAGGCCGGTGTCGGCTCCGGCTCCCTGAGCAGCTTCCTGCTGCGCGCCATCGGCGACCAGGGCATGCTGCACTCCTACGAGCGCCGCGCCGACTTCGCCGAGATCGCCCAGCAGAACGTGGAGCGCTACTTCGGCGGCCCGCACCCCGCCTGGCAGCTCACCGTCGGCGACCTCCAGGACAACCTCTCCGACACCGACGTCGACCGGGTCATCCTGGACATGCTCGCCCCCTGGGAGTGCCTGGAGGCCGTCCGCAAGGCACTCGTGCCCGGCGGCATCCTCTGCTGCTACGTGGCCACCACCACCCAGCTCGCGCGCACCGTCGAGTCCATCCGCGAGATCGGCTGCTTCGCCGAGCCGCAGCCGTGGGAGTCGATGATCCGCAACTGGCACGTCGAGGGCCTCGCCGTCCGCCCGGACCACCGGATGATCGGCCACACCGGCTTCCTCGTCACCGCCCGCCGCCTCGCCGACGGCGTCGAGCCGCCGATGCGCCGCCGCCGTCCGGCGAAGGGCGCGTACGGAGAGGACTACGAAGGCCCCAACAAGGGCTGAGCCCCCGGCACCACGCGACCGGCGCCGCCACCGAATCCCGCACACCGCGGAACTCGGCGGCGGCGCCGCTGCGTTGAGGGCGAGCCGCTGTTCCCCGGCGACAAGTCGTATGGCACGATGCGGAAGATCCACGTCCTCGCGCATCCTCAGGAGTCACGTGCACCCTGCCGGGCCGCAGCCCCTCCCGCACGCCCGCCCCCGCCCCGCGCACTGGCTCGGCACCGCCGCCGCGCTCGCCGCCGTGATCGCGGGCACCGCCCTGCTGGGCCCCGGCGACACCACCGCACCCGTGGCGATGCGTTCCCCCGCACCCGACGCCCGCGCCGCCCACTTCCCCCTGGACTGCGGCCGGACGCCCGTGGAGGTCGTCAAGCAGGAGGCAGCGGACCTGGACGGGGACGGCCGTCCCGAAACGGCCGCCGTCGTGCGCTGCCGCGCCGGCGGCGGCACACCGCCCAGCGGCGTCTACGTCCTCGGCGCACCGGCCGCGAAGGGCGAACCGCCCCGCGTCGTCGCCACACTCGTCGACCCGCGGCAGAAGATGAGCGTCACCGCCTTCACCGCGACGGACGACAGGATTTCGGCCACCCTGCTCGGCTACTCCCGGGCGAGCGTGCCGCGATGCTGCCCGGATCTGCGCCGGGCCGTCGAATGGCGGTGGGCCGACGGGAAGTTCGGCCTCACCGCACTTCCCGTCGCAGGGAGTGTGTGAGTCGTCACTCCGCGTCGGGGCCGTGCACCTCGACCCCGTCGGAGACCCGGCGCACGTGGATGCACTCGCCGGGGCACTCCTTCGCCGAGTCCCGGACGTCGTTCAGCAACGTCAGCGGAACGGGAGTCGTGGCACCCTTGTCCTGCAGCAGTTCGTCGTCCGCGCTCTTCACATACGCCAGGCCGTCGATGTCCAGCTCGAAGACCTCGGGCGCGTACTGCACACAGATACCGTCACCGGTGCACAGGTCCTGGTCGATCCAGACTTCCAGCTCGCTGAGGCCTTCGTTCTGCACGGTCGTCTCGCCTGCCGTTTCCTGCGTACGTGAATCAAATGGAGCCAGCCCTGACGGGTGTTGACCGAGTCGACGATACAACCGCCCGCTTTCCGATGTTGATGGGTGGGTATCCCCCTCCCGTGAGGACGTGCGCAAGGGTGAAGATCGGACACACTCCGACCGGGTTTGTGATCTAGGGGTTTCAACCTGCACCGGCCCAGGTAGGGTCAGGAAGCGTCCAGCTCCCCTTGGAGGAGGTGAGGACCGTGGCAGCCCACGACGACGACATGAACCGCGGCATCCGGCCGGGACGAGGGTCCGACGACCCCGCGGGCCAGGTTGCCTATCTTGAGCAGGAGATCGCCGTCCTGCGACGCAAGCTCGCCGACTCTCCGCGTCACACGAGGATTCTCGAAGAGCGCATCGTCGAGCTCCAGACCAACCTGGCCGGCGTCTCCGCACAGAACGAGCGCCTCGCGAACACCCTGCGTGAGGCCCGCGATCAGATCGTGGCCCTCAAGGAAGAAGTCGACCGGCTCGCCCAGCCGCCCGCAGGCTTCGGCGTCTTCCTGCAGGGCAACGAGGACGGCACGGCCGACATCTTCACCGGAGGCCGCAAGCTCCGGGTCAACGTCAGCCCCAGCATCGAGCTCGAGGACCTCAGGCGCGGCCAGGAGGTCATGCTCAACGAGGCGCTCAACGTGGTCGACGCGATGGCCTTTGAGCGGCACGGCGACATCGTCACCCTCAAGGAGATCCTCGAGGACGGCGAACGGGCCCTCGTCATCGGACACACCGACGAGGAACGGGTGGTGAGGCTCGCCGAGCCGCTGCTGGACACCACCATCCGCCCCGGCGACGCCCTGCTGCTGGAGACCCGCTCCGGCTACGTCTACGAAGTCATCCCGAAGAGCGAGGTCGAGGAACTCGTCCTCGAAGAGGTCCCGGACATCGACTACTCCAAGATCGGCGGCCTGGGAAACCAGATCGAGCTGATCCGCGACGCCGTCGAGCTCCCCTACCTCTACCCCGACCTCTTCAAGGAGCACGAACTCCGGCCGCCCAAGGGCGTTCTGCTCTACGGCCCGCCCGGCTGCGGCAAGACGCTCATCGCCAAGGCCGTCGCCAACTCCCTTGCCAAGAAGGTCGCCGAGGTCACCGGCAAGCCCGCGGGGAAGAGCTTCTTCCTCAACATCAAGGGCCCCGAACTGCTCAACAAGTACGTCGGCGAGACCGAACGGCACATCCGGCTGATCTTCCAGCGCGCCCGGGAGAAGGCCAGCGAGGGCACCCCCGTCATCGTCTTCTTCGACGAGATGGACTCCCTCTTCCGCACCCGCGGATCCGGCGTCAGCTCGGACGTGGAGAACACCATCGTCCCCCAGCTGCTCTCCGAGATCGACGGCGTGGAGGGCCTGGAGAACGTCATCGTCATCGGCGCCTCCAACCGCGAGGACATGATCGACCCCGCGATCCTGCGCCCCGGCCGGCTCGACGTGAAGATCAAGATCGAGCGCCCGGACGCCGAGGCCGCCAAGGACATCTTCTCGAAGTACCTCACCCGGACCCTGCCGCTGCACGCCGACGACCTCGCCGAGCACGGGGGAGACGCCCGGGCCACGGTCGACGGCATGATCCAGTCCGTGGTCGAGCAGATGTACGCGGAATCCGAGGAGAACCGCTTCCTGGAGGTCACCTACGCCAACGGTGACAAGGAAGTCCTCTACTTCAAGGACTTCAACTCCGGCGCCATGATCCAGAACATCGTGGACCGGGCCAAGAAGATGGCCATCAAGGCCTTCCTCGACCACAACCAGAAGGGCCTGCGCGTCTCCCACCTGCTCGCCGCCTGCGTCGACGAGTTCAAGGAGAACGAGGACCTCCCCAACACCACCAACCCCGACGACTGGGCCCGCATCTCCGGAAAGAAGGGCGAGCGGATCGTCTTCATCCGCACCCTCGTCACCGGAAAGCAGGGCGCCGACACCGGCCGCTCCATCGACACCGTGGCCAATACCGGCCAGTACCTGTAGCACCGCCGTCCGGCTGCGGATGTCCTTCCCCCGCCCCACGAGGCGGGGGGCTCCCAGGGCGTCCGCGGCCGGTCGTGTTTTTGCCGACCGCGCCCCGCGGGCCCCGGCACGGCACGAACCGGAGCAATGACTGTAATGATCTCCCCAGCGCCGCAAAGCCGTTCTAGGCTTCCTGGTACCGCCGCGCAGCGCGTGGGGGACGCACACGGACCGGAAGCGCAGCGGTACTTGAGCGCGGACCCCATCCCGGGGCGCCGCCGGGCAAGGAGGGCCGCATGACCGTACGGCGAGTAATGGGCATCGAGACGGAGTACGGGATCTCCGTCCCCGGTCACCCGAACGCCAATGCCATGCTCACCTCGTCCCAGATCGTCAACGCCTACGCGGCCGCGATGCACCGGGCACGCCGTGCCCGCTGGGACTTCGAGGAGGAGAACCCGCTGCGGGACGCCCGCGGCTTCGACCTCGCCCGCGAGGCCGCAGACTCCAGCCAGCTCACCGACGAGGACATCGGCCTGGCCAACGTCATCCTCACCAACGGGGCACGGCTCTACGTCGACCACGCGCACCCCGAGTACAGCTCCCCGGAGATCACCAACCCCCGGGACGCCGTCCTCTGGGACAAGGCCGGCGAACGGATCATGGCCGAGGCCGCCGAGCGCGCCGCCCAGCTGCCCGGAGCCCAGCCGATCCACCTCTACAAGAACAACACCGACAACAAAGGCGCCTCCTACGGCACCCACGAGAACTACCTGATGAAGCGGGAGACCCCCTTCTCGGACATCGTGCGCCACCTGACGCCCTTCTTCGTCTGCCGCCAGGTCGTCACCGGCGCCGGCCGCGTCGGCATCGGCCAGGACGGCCACGAACACGGCTTCCAGATCAGCCAGCGCGCCGACTACTTCGAGGTCGAGGTCGGCCTGGAGACCACCCTCAAGCGCCCCATCATCAACACCCGCGACGAGCCCCACGCCGACGCGGAGAAGTACCGCCGCCTCCACGTGATCATCGGCGACGCCAACCTCTCCGAGATCTCCACCTACCTCAAGCTCGGCACCACCGCCCTCGTCCTCTCCATGATCGAGGACGGCTTCATCGCCTCCGACCTCGCCGTCGAACAGCCCGTCCGCACCCTCCACCAGGTCAGCCACGACCCCACGCTGCGCCGCCTGATCACGCTCCGCAGCGGCCGCACACTCACCGCTGTGCAACTGCAGATGGAGTACTTCGAGCTGGCGCGCAAGTACGTCGAGGACCGCTTCGGCGCGGACGCGGACGAGCAGACCAAGGACGTCCTGGGCCGCTGGGAGGACGTGCTCAACCGGCTGGAGCGCGACCCCATGAGCCTGTCCGGCGAGCTCGACTGGGTCGCCAAGCGCGAGCTCCTGGAGGGCTACCGCCGCCGCGACGGCCTGGACTGGGACGCGGCCCGGCTGCACCTGGTGGACCTGCAGTACGCGGACGTCCGCCCCGAGAAGGGCCTGTACAACCGCCTCGCCGCCCGCGGCAAGATGCGGCGGCTGCTGGACGAGACCGAGGTGGCCCGTGCCAGGACGGCCCCCCCGGAGGACACCCGGGCCTACTTCCGCGGCCGCTGCCTGGAGCAGTACGCGGACGACGTGGCCGCGGCCTCCTGGGACTCGGTGATCTTCGACCTCCCCGGCCGCGACTCCCTGCAGCGCGTCCCCACCCTGGAACCGCTGCGCGGCACCCGCAACCACGTCAAGGAGCTCCTGGACCGCTGCCGCACGGCGGAGGAGCTGGTGCGGGTGCTGTCGGGGGGCTGAGCGGGTCTTAAGAACCGGGCGGACCGGGAATCATCCCGGTGGTTCCGGGACGTTGTAGCAAGTGCAGGGCCCGGGCGGGATCCGGCTTGTAGGGTCGATCTTGCGCGGGGATCGCAATCGCACACGGAACTTTCGTCGACACACGAGCGGGGTGAGGGGCATGGCGACAAAGGACACCGGCGGCGGGCAGCAGAAGGCCACGCGTTCGACGGAGGAGGTCGAGGAGCAGGCGCAGGATGCGCAGGCGTCCGAGGACCTCAAGGAGCGGCACGAGAAGCTGTCGGACGACGTGGACTCTGTGCTGGACGAGATTGATGATGTCCTAGAGGAGAACGCGGAGGACTTCGTCCGTAGTTTCGTTCAGAAAGGCGGCGAGTGACCTTCGAATCGAAGGTGACGGGGTGGGATGGTCTGCCGTGTCGGAGGGGATGAAGCGCTGCACGCGGTGTGGCGAGCACAAGCCGCGTGCATGCTTCGCAATTAAACGGACGAACCTGGATGGTCTGCAGCGATACTGCCGTGATTGCAGAACGAAGTATCACTGCACGTCCCTGGAGAGTCCTGGGAAGAAGGTTCGTCTCGGAGCGGACGCGCCCGAAGGGCACAAGCACTGCCGGGGCTGCGGTGAGGTGAAGCCACACGGCCAGTTTCATCGAAAGAGCAGCGCTCCTGATGGCTTGGCCAGCAGATGCAAAGCGTGCAAGGCGTGTGCGGACTCTGCTGGCAACCTTCGCCGCAAGTACGGCATCACCGAAGCTCAGCGCGATGAAATGATCGCGTCGCAGATGGGTCTCTGTTGCATCTGCTTGGCGGCCCCCGCTGTCCAAGTTGATCATTGCCACAAGACCGGTAAGGTCCGAGGCGTACTGTGCTTCAACTGCAATTCAGGCCTTGGACTGTTGAGGGATGACCCGAAGACGATCCATCGGGCAATCGCATACGTGGAAGGAAACTCGTGGAAGCCAACCCTCGTAGCACCGGGCGTCTACCAGCTGCCTTCCTGACGCCCAGCTCCTCGTCGTTCATGGACTTCCTGGCTGCCCACCAGCCAGACCTGCTCCCGCGCAACCGGCAGCTGCCCGCGCAGGGTGTGATCGAGGCGCCGCACGGGACGACGATCGTCGCGGCCTCGTTCCCGGGCGGTGTGGTGCTCGCCGGTGACCGGCGGGCGACGATGGGCAACCTGATCGCGCAGCGGGACATCGAGAAGGTCTTCCCGGCCGACGAGTACTCGGCGGTCGGGATCGCCGGCACGGCGGGTCTCGCCGTGGAGATGGTCAAGCTGTTCCAGCTGGAGCTGGAGCACTTCGAGAAGGTGGAGGGCGTGCAGCTCTCCCTGGAGGGCAAGGCCAACCGGCTCTCCACGATGATCCGCAGCAACCTGGGCATGGCCATGCAGGGCCTGGCCGTGGTGCCGCTGTTCGCCGGGTGGGATGTGGACCGTCAGAAGGGGCGGATCTTCTCCTACGACGTGACGGGCGGGCGCTCGGAGGAGCACGGCTTCGCGGCGACGGGGTCGGGTTCGCTCTTTGCGCGCGGGTCGTTCAAGAAGCTGTTCCGCGAGGATCTGACGGAGCAGCAGGCGACCACGTTGGTGGTGCAGGCGCTGTACGACGCGGCCGACGAGGATTCCGCGACGGGTGGGCCGGATCTGGCGCGCCGGATCTATCCGATCGTCACCGTGATCACCGACGAGGGTTTCCGGAGGCTCACGGAGGCCGAGTGCTCCGAGGTCGTCCGGTCGGTCCACGAGCGGCGGCTGGAGGAGCCGGACGGTCCGCGGGCCGCGCTGCTCTAGGGCTCGTCCGGGGCTTCTTGCATGCTTTCGCCACTGACAGAAAGGGACGGATAGCCGGTGTCGACGCCGTTCTATGTTTCACCTCAGCAGGCCATGGCCGACCGTGCCGAGTATGCCCGCAAGGGCATCGCGCGCGGCCGGAGCGTCGTGGTGCTCCAGTACGACAACGGTGTGGTGTTCGTCGCCGAGAACCCGTCCCGTGCGTTGCACAAGGTCAGCGAGATCTACGACCGGATCGCGTTCGCCGCGGTCGGGAAGTACAACGAGTTCGAGAATCTGCGTATCGGCGGCGTCCGGTACGCGGACCTGCGGGGCTACACCTACGACCGTGACGATGTGACGGCGCGCGGTCTGGCGAACGTCTATGCCCAGACGCTGGGTTCGATCTTCTCCAGTGCGGGCGAGAAGCCGTACGAGGTCGAGCTGATCGTTGCCGAGGTGGGTGCGGGTCCGGAGGACGACCAGATCTACCGGCTGCCGCACGACGGTTCGATCGTGGACGAGCACGGTTCGGTCGCGGTGGGCGGCAATGCGGATCAGATCAGCAGCTATCTCGACCAGCGTCACCGGGACGGGATGACGTTGGCGGAGGCGCTCAAGCTGGCGGTGGAGTCCCTCGCGCGGGACACCAACGGCAGTGAGCGGACGCTGACCGCCGAGCAGTTGGAGGTCGCGGTCCTGGACCGGACGCGGCCGCAGCAGCGCAAGTTCAAGCGGTTGCTGGGTCGTCAGCTGTCGAGGCTGCTGGAGGCGGGGGCCGGGGCGGACGCTTCCGACCTGACGAAGGACGAGTCCGACGCCGACGTGGAGGAGCAGGGTTCGGGGGACTGATTCCCGCCGTTTCTCCGTGGTGCTTGCCGCGCGCCCCGCCGGGTCAACTGCCCGCGGGGCGCGCGGCGTTGTGTGCGGTGGAGCCGCGGGTGACGAGGTGGACGGGCAGGGCGTCGGCGGTGGGGGTGCGGCCGTCGAGGACGGCCATGAGGGCGCGCATGCCGGCTTCGCCGACGGCTTCGGCGGGCAGTCGGACGGTGGTGAGTTCGGGTTCGACGGCGGTGGCGAGGGAGAGGTCGTCGAAGCCGGTGACGGAGACGTCTTCCGGGACGCGCAGGCCGAGTCTGCGGGCGGCTTTGCAGGCGCCGGCGGCGAGGACGTCGCCGTCGCAGACGAGGGCGGTGGGGCGGGGGCCGGGACCGGTGAGGGCGCGTTCGGCGGCCTGGCGTCCGGCGGTGACGTCGAGGGTGGCGGTTTCGGTGCGGACGACGGTGGCTCCGGGGACGGGGCGGAGGGTGTCGGCCAGGGCGCGGGCGCGTACGCGGAAGGTCCAGGAGTCGACGTCGGCGGCGAGGTGGCCGAAGTGGCGGTGGCCGAGGTCGAGGAGGTGGTGGGCGACCTGGCGCATGCCGTCGGCGATGTCGAGGTTGACGGTGGCGGAGGCCTCGGGGTGTTTGGGGTCGCTGTCGAGCATGACCAGGGGGAGGCCGCCGTCGCGGAGGGCGTCGAGGGCGTCGGCGGCCATGGAGGAGGCGATGACGCCGTCGAGGGTGGCCCGGGCCGAGGCGAAGGGGTCGCGGGCGGGGCCGGTGCCGTCGGGGGAGGGGTAGAGGAGGACGCCGGCGCCGTGTTCGGCGGCGACGCGGGCGGCGCCGGTGTGGACGCGGGCGAAGATCTCGTTGGTGAGGGCGGGGACGACGAGCAGGGCGGTGCGGGTGCGGCCGAGGCGCAGGTTGCGGGCGGCGAGGTTGGGGCGGTAGCCGAGTTCGCGGGCGGCGGTGCGGACGGTTTCGGCGGTGCGCTCGGAGACGCGGCCGCGCCATTTGTCGCCCATGACCAGGGAGACCGTCGCCTGGGAGACCCCGGCCGCGCGTGCGACGTCCCGGCTGGTGGGCTTCTCCGGCACCTTGTCCGTCACGGGTGGGGTGTCCCTTTCCTGCCGACCCGCGGTTGGACCCGGGGGTTGCGGCCATGGTACGTATAACTGCTTCAGTTATACGTAAAACCAGCCGGTAACCGGCGGTTCGGCAACAGAGCGTTCACGTTTACGGGGCGCTGACGGACGGAAGGCGGGCCATGGCAGCGGCGGGCGGCGGCTACGGCGACATGCTCAGAACGCGGTACGCGGTACGGCTGCTCACCGGAACCCTGGTGGGACGGCTGCCGAACGCCACCGCGGCGCTGGCGATCGTGCTCTTCGTCCGTGCCCAGGGCGGCAGCTACGCCCTGGCCGGCGGGCTCTCCGCCGTCTACGGCGTGGCCAACGCCGTCGGCCAGCCGCTGCTCGGCCGGGCCGTCGATCTCCGTGGCCAGCTCCGGGTGATGCTGCCCGCGTCGCTGCTGGCGGCGCTCGGCATGACGGTGTTCGCCGTGGTGGGCCTGGAGCCGCTGCCGCTGGCCTACGCGGCCATGATCGTGGCGGGCTTCTTCACGCCGCCGATGGAGGGCGGGCTGCGGGCCCTGTGGCCGTCGGTCCTCAAGGGCAAGGAGGAGCGCATACACGCCGCCTACGCCCTCGACGCCGTCGCCCAGGAGTTCATCTACGTCTTCGGCCCGCTGATCGTCACGGGGCTGATCGCCTGCTGGTCCGAGGCGGGCTCGCTGTTCGTCATCAACGTCCTGGGTGTGCTCGGCACGCTGGCCGTGGTCACCTCGCAGCCCTCGCGGCAGTGGCGCAGCGAGCCGCGCGACGCGCACTGGCTGGGCGCGCTGCGCTCGCCCGGGCTGCGTGTGGTGCTGGCGGCGTTCTTCTTCATCGGCACGGCGATGGGCTCGATCGCGGTCGCGGCGGTGGCCTACGGCGACGTGCACGGCGGCGGCATGGTTTCCAGCTATCTGCTTTCGGCCGTCGGTGTCGGTGCTCTGATCGGTGGTTTCGTCTACGGGGCCCGGCAGTGGCCGGGGACCCCGGAGCAGCGCCTGCGGGTGCTCGCGGCGTCGATGGCCGTGTGCTACCTGCCGCTGCTGCTGGTGCCGGGTGTGGTGCCGATGACGGTGCTCGCCGGTGTGGCGGGTGTGTTCCTCGCGCCGTCGCTGGCCTGTGCGTTCGTCGTGGTCGACCGGCATGCGCCGCAGGGCACGGTGACGGAGGCGTTCTCCTGGCTGGTGACGTCGTTCGGCGTGGGTGCGGCCATCGGTACGGCCTTCGTCGGTCCGGCGGTCGAATACGGCGGCGCCATGGCCGGGTTCGTGGTGGCCGTGGGCGGTGGTGCGGCTGCGACGGCGGTCCTGCTCGGGGCCCGGCGCTTCCTGCAGGCTCCGGTGTCCGTCTCGACGGTCGTGGCGCGGTCGGAAAATGATCGGAACGGGGCTGTCGAACCCGGTTTCAGCGCGGAGCATCAGGCGTAGTGTTCAGGCATGGACCGCCGCATTTTCGGGCTGGAGAACGAGTACGGCGTCACGTGCACCTTCAGAGGACAGCGCCGGCTGTCCCCTGACGAAGTGGCGCGGTACCTCTTCCGTCGTGTCGTTTCCTGGGGCCGCAGCAGCAATGTGTTCCTGCGCAACGGCGCCCGCCTCTACCTCGATGTGGGCTCGCACCCGGAATACGCAACTCCCGAGTGCGACAGCGTGACCGAGCTGGTCACCCACGACAAGGCGGGCGAGCGCATTCTCGAGGGTCTCCTCGTCGACGCCGAGCGCCGCCTGCACGAGGAGGGGATCGCGGGCGACGTCTATCTCTTCAAGAACAACACCGATTCCGCCGGGAACTCCTACGGCTGCCACGAGAACTATCTCGTCGCGCGGCACGGGGAGTTCTCGCGTCTTGCGGACATTCTCATCCCCTTCCTGGTGACGCGGCAGCTGCTGTGCGGCGCGGGGAAGGTGCTGCAGACCCCGCGGGGCGCGGTCTACTGCGTGAGCCAGCGTGCCGAGCACATCTGGGAGGGTGTCAGCTCGGCCACCACGCGCTCGCGCCCGATCATCAACACCCGGGACGAGCCGCACGCCGACGCCGAGCGCTACCGTCGCCTGCATGTGATCGTCGGCGACTCGAACATGTCCGAGACGACCATGCTGTTGAAGGTCGGTGCGACCGATCTCGTCCTGCGCATGATCGAGGCGGGGACGGTGATGCGGGATCTGACGCTGGAGAATCCGATCCGGGCGATCCGCGAGGTCAGCCACGACATCACGGGCAGACGCAAGGTGCGTCTGGCCAGCGGTCGGGAGGCCTCGGCCCTGGAGGTCCAGCAGGAGTACTACGAGAAGGCCGTGGACTTCTGCGAGCGCCGCGGCATCCGCACGGGCACGGTCGAGCGGGTGCTGGAGCTGTGGGGGCGCTCCCTGGAGGCGATCCGGGACGAGGACCTGGACCGCATCGACACCGAGATCGACTGGGTGATGAAGTACCGGCTCATCGAGCGGTACCGGGCGAAGAACAACATCACGATGTCGCATCCGCGCATTGCGCAGATAGATCTCGCCTATCACGACATCCATCGCCGGCGGGGGCTGTACTACCTGCTGGAGAAGCGCGGTCAGGCGGCGCGGGTGTGCAACGACGTCAAGATCTTCGAGGGCAAGTCGGTGCCGCCGCAGACCACGAGGGCCCGGCTGCGCGGTGATTTCATCCGGCGGGCGCAGGAGCAGCGGCGGGACTTCACCGTCGACTGGGTGCATCTGAAGCTCAACGACCAGGCGCAGCGCACCGTGTTGTGCAAGGACCCGTTCCGGTCGGTGGACGACCGGGTGGAGAAGCTGATCGCCGGAATGTGAGCGTCCGGTCATGCGGCAAAGGGCACGGATGTGCGCCGGGTCCACCGGACCCGGCGCACATCCGTGTCGGGCAGGGTTGATCGGTGCGGCACAGGCCGTAGAGTGACGGGCACTGCCCAGCGACCCCCCTAGCCCGAGTTGGACTTCATGAACCACACGAAGAACACGCGTCGCCTCGCCGCGGCTCTGGCCGTGCCCGTCCTGCTGCTCGCCGCTGCGGCGTGCGGGGGCGACGGCGGAGGATCGTCGGAGGCCAAGGTCACGGTGGAGGGGAAGTTCGGCGAGCAGCCCAAGATCTCCACGCCGAAGGGCGCCAAGCCGTCGGACAAGCTGGTCGTCAAGACCCTGACCGAGGGCACGGGCGACAAGGCGGAGAAGGGCTCCTATGTCCGGCTGGACTTCGCCGGGCAGACGATGAAGGACGACAAGCCCCTCGGCGGCACGTGGACCACCCAGGACAAGTCGGGCAAGGGTCCGCGCCGGCAGATGGTCCAGCAGCTGGGCCAGCCGAGCCAGGAGATGCCGGCGAAGGTGCTGGACGCCGTGGTCGGTCAGAAGGCCGGCAGCCGGATCGAGGTCGAGGGCACCGCGAAGGCGCTCATCGGGGACCAGCTCAACCCGCAGGCCGGGGTGAAGCCCGAGGACGGCCTGGTGTGGGTGATCGACGTGGTCGGTGCGCAGAAGGTCGACTCCAAGAGCGAGGCCAAGGGTGAGCAGGCCAAGCCGGAGGAGGGCATGCCCGAGGTGAAGCCGAACTCCCAGAAGGCCGCCGACATCAGCATCCCCAAGGACACCAAGCCTCCGACGGACCTGAAGCAGCAGGTGCTGATCAAGGGCAACGGTCCGGAGATCAAGGCGGGTGACGGCCTGATCGCCCAGTACACGGGCGTGAAGTGGGAGGACGGCCAGAAGTTCGACTCCTCCTGGGACCACTCGGGCGCCACGGCCTTCCAGATCGGCACCGGTTCGGTCGTCCAGGGCTGGGACCAGGGCCTGGTGGGCAAGCACGTCGGGGACCGGGTGGAGCTGGTGATCCCGCCGAAGCTGGGCTACGAGGGCCAGGCGCAGAGCGGTCTGGACAAGAACACCCTGGTCTTCGTCGTCGACATCGTGGGCAAGGTCTGAGAACAGATCGCGATCTGCCAGAATTGCACGGCTGTCCGCAAGAAACGTTCGTAGGAGCACTTTCGTGAACATCGACAAGCCCGAGGTCGACTTCCCGGGCGGCGAGCCGCCGGCCGACCTCGAGATCAAGGACATCTGGGAGGGCGACGGGGCGGTCGCCACGGCGGGCGCCATGGTCCAGGTCCACTACGTGGGCGTCTCCTTCTCCTCGGGCGAGGAGTTCGACGCCAGCTGGAACCGCGGCACCCCGCTGCAGTTCAAGCTCGGTGCCGGCCAGGTCATCGCGGGCTGGGACAAGGGCGTCCAGGGCATGAAGGTCGGCGGCCGCCGCCAGCTGATCATCCCGCCGCACCTGGCCTACGGCGACCGCGGCGCCGGTGGCAAGATCGCGCCGGGCGAGACCCTGATCTTCGTCTGCGACCTGGTCGCCGTCTGAGCAGCGTCGTGATGTGAAGGGCCCGGGGCCCGTGCCTGCGGGCGCGGGCCCTCGGCTTTTGCCGTGGCAGCGGCGAGCGGTACGGTCAGCGGTTGAGAGCACAAGTAGAGAGGGCGTCGATGGCGATTGCCAAGGCCGAGCGGCTGATGAACCTGGCGCTGTGCCTGTTGGGCACCCGCCGGCCGCTCAGCAAGCGGGAGTTGCGGGGATCCATTGAGGCCTATTTGGAGGCCTTCGGGCCGGGCAGCGGTGTCTCCGAGGGCGGGGACGACGCCTTCAACCGGATGTTCGAGCGCGACAAGGACGATCTCCGCGAACTCGGCCTGATCATCGAGACGGTGGAGAGCGCCGACGGTGAATTCGGCTACCTCGCCCGCCGGGACAGCAACCGCCTCCCCCCGGTCACCCTGGACGTCGAGGAGGCCGCCGCCCTCGGCCTCGCCGCCAAGGTCTGGCAGCAGGCCCGCCTCGCCGGTGCGGCCAGCGGTGCGCTGCAGAAGCTGCGCGCCGCCGGGATGCCGGTTGCCGAGGACTCCTACGGCCACCTCGCGCTGGAGCCGCGCATCCCCGTCCACGAGTCGGCCTTCGAGCCGCTGATGCTGGCCGCCCGCGACCGCCGGACCGTCACCTTCGACTACCGCAAGGCCAACGCCGCCCGCCCCGAGCAGCGGCACGTCGAGCCGTGGACGCTGGAGTGCTGGCGCGGCCACTGGTACCTGGCCGGCTGGGACCGCGACCGCAAGGCCGAGCGGGTCTTCCGGCTCTCCCGCATCTCCGGCCGGGTCCGCTCCCGGGCGCTGCCCTTCAGCGCGCCCGTTCCCGACCACGTCACCGTGCGCGAGACGGTCGAGAGCTGGGCCGGCGAGACGGCCACCGGCACCGCCCTGATCAAGGTGCGGGCCGGGCACGGCTATCCGCTGCGCGCCCGGGCCACCGCCACCCGCGACCTGGGCGGCGGCTGGGACGAGCTGGAGATCCCCTACGGCCACGGACTGGACGCCTGGCTGGTGGAGTTCGGCCCGGACGTGATCGTGCTCGAACCGGCCGAGCTGCGGGCCGATGTGATCGACCGGCTGCGTGCCGTGGCCAAGGGCTGAGAGGAACAGGACCGACTACTCATGGCCACCAACGCCATCGACCAGACCCGGCGGATGCTGTCGCTCGTCACCTACCTGCGCGAGCGCCCCGGCGCCCGCGTCGCCGACGTGGCCCGTGCCTTCGGGATCACCGAGGACGAGCTGATCGGCGACCTCGACGTGCTGCCCATGTGCGGCACCAGCTTCCGCGGCGGCGACCTGCTGGACATCGACACCGACGGCGACCGCATCTGGTGGCACAACCCCGATGCCTCGGGCACCAGCACCGGCGAGCCGCTGCGGCTCGCGGCCGACGAGGCCACCGCGCTGCTGGTGGCCGCCCGCGCCGTCGCCACCCTGCCCGGGCTGCGCGAGGGCGACCGGCAGGCGCTGGTCCGCGCCACCGCCAAGATCGAGGCGGCGGCCGGGGAGGCCGCGGGCGCCAGCTCGCGGCTCTCGGTCAGCTTCGAGTCGGAGGGCGGCGTCTTCGCCGAGGTCGACCGGGCCATCTCCGAGCGCCGCAGGCTCTGGCTGCGCTACTACTCGCCCGCGCGCGACGAGCTGACCGAGCGCGAGGTCGACCCGATCCGGCTGTTCGCCGTCGGCCGCACCTACATGGAGGCGTGGTGCCGGCTCACCGAGGCCCGGCGCACCTTCCGGCTGGACCGGGTGGCCGAGATCCGGCTGCTGGACGCGCCCGCCGACCCGCCGCCCGTCGAGCTGCGCGACCTGTCCGAGGCACTGGTCCAGCCCGCCGCCGAGGACCCCGAGGTCGTCATCGAGGTCGGCCCCGGCGGCCGCTGGGTCGCCGAGTACTACCCGCACGACAGCGCCGAGGAACTGCCCGAGGGCGGGCTGCGGATCACCCTGCGCGCCCCCGACCCGGCCTCGCTGCGGCGGCTGGCACTGCGGCTGGGCCGCGACGGGCGGATCGTCTCCCCGCAGGAGCTGGCGGACAGCGCGCGGGATGCGGCCCGCGAGGCCCTCGCGGGCTACGGCGAGTGAGCGGCCACGGCGGGAGGGAGCCGCAGTGAACGGCGTGAAAGGGGATGTGATGGACGGGTGCACGACGGCCGCCGCGGTCTTCAAGGCCGCCTGCCCCGACTGCCGCAGCAGCTTCGAGCTGGCCGCGGGGGCGCTGCGGCTGGCGATCGGCGCCAGCGACCGCACCACCTTCTACTCCTTCACCTGCCCCGACTGCGGCTCCGCGGTGCGCAAGCCCGCGGGGGAGCGGATCGTCGCGCTGCTGACCGGCGGCGGCGTGCGGACGCTGCGGCTCCACATCACCGCCTGACCTGCCTGAACCGCCTGACCTGCCCGTTTTCCCCGTTAGGCTCGTCCCATGCTGTGGCCCATGATCGCCGTCGTCCTCGCCTTCTGCGGTATCGCCGTGCTCGGGGTGCTCTCCGTGCGCGTCTTCGTGGAGGTGAGACGGCTGGCCCGGCAGGTGGCCGACAGCTCGCAGCGCATCACCCGCGCGGCCGAGGAGCTGGAGCGGGCCGCGGTCCCGCTGGCCGCGCAGACCGCCCAGGCGCTCCACCGGGACTGAACCGGGACCAGACCGGCCCTCGTCCGGCACCCTGCTGGGGCCCGGAACCGGACGGGTAGTCTGGTTCCGGCGGCCCTGGTGACGAGGCGGAGGGCCGCAACTGGGAGTATGCAGAGGGATTGCCCGGCGTTCACTGCTGCGCGTTACGATCGCTGCGGTACGTCTGGTGGACATTTGTCCGGTCAGTCGTCAGTCCCACACCCGTCCCGCTTCGGTGAGAAGGTACACGCATATGTTCGGACGGCTCGGCGCCCCCGAGATCATCCTCATCCTCGTCGTGGTCGTGCTGGTCTTCGGCTCGAAGAAGCTCCCCGACATGGCGCGCTCCCTCGGCAAGTCCGCCCGGATCCTCAAGAGCGAGGCCAAGGCGATGC
This sequence comes from Streptomyces sp. NPDC002536, assembly GCF_053594995.1. Taxonomy (NCBI): domain Bacteria; kingdom Bacillati; phylum Actinomycetota; class Actinomycetes; order Kitasatosporales; family Streptomycetaceae; genus Streptomyces; species Streptomyces sp. NPDC002536. Next base: position 1,282 of record NZ_JBSFWU010000126.1, on the reverse strand, counting down.
GTTCCGAGGGACAGAACAACGCCTCGGCCCCGGCCGACCCGCCCGCCGACGCCCCGAGCGCCCGTACCATCAAGGCTGCCCCCGGCGACGTGAGCTCCCGCCCGGTGAACGAGCCGAGCGACCGCACGACGCAGCACTGAACCGGGCAATGATCAGGACGGCGTTTTTTGCCGCCGTCTGCCGCACGAGATAGGGACGTGGGTTGGCCAACTCTGCCCGCAAGAAGGTGAAGGACCCCGAGGGCCGGATGCCCCTCGTGGAGCACCTGCGCGAGCTGCGCAATCGCCTCGCGAAGTCCGTGGTCGCCATTGTCGTGGTGGCCGTGGTGGCGGCCTTCTACTACAAGGACATCATCGAGGTCTTCAAGCATCCGATCCAGCAGGCGATCGGCTGCCAGGTCTCCTTCTCCGAGCTGTCGCAGAAGGACGCCACCAAGACCTGCGGCAACATCACCATGTCGGGCCTCGTCGGGCCCTTCACCCTCATGGTGAAGGTCTCGCTGGTCTCCGGCCTGGTGCTGTCCAGCCCGGTCTGGCTGTACCAGCTGTGGGCGTTCCTGGCGCCCGGGCTGCACAGGAACGAGAAGAAGTACGCACTCGGCTTCGTCGCCGCCGGTGTCCCGCTCTTCGGGGCCGGCGCCTACTTCGCGTACTGGGCCCTGCCCGCGGCCGCGAAGGTCCTCATCGACTTCACGCCGCAGGGCGTCACCAACCTGCTGCCGCTCGACGAGCTCATCGACCTCGTCACGCGCCTGGTGGTCGTCTTCGGCCTCTCCTTCGAGCTGCCGCTGCTGCTGATGATGCTCAACTTCGGCGGCATCCTCACCGGGCGCCGGATGCTCGGCTGGTGGCGTCCCATGGTCATGGGCGTCACGGTCTTCGCCGCGGTGGCCACGCCGACCGTGGACCCGTTCTCGATGTTCCTGCTGGCCGGCCCGATCATCGTGCTCTACTTCATCGCCGTCGGCATCGCGCTGGTCAACGACAAGCGCAAGCAGAAGGCGAACCCGGACCGCGACCTGTCCGACGACGAGGCGGCCCCGCTGGACCTCACCCCGCAGTCCATCGGTGACAGCGAACCGCTGCCCGCCCTGCCGGAGCAGCCGTCCGCCGACGGCGCGCACAGCACCGGCCGGTCCGGGTACGACGACGTGACCTGACGCACAAGGCCCTGACGAGGGGCGGTGGGCGGGGACGGGCGCCCCCCCCCAACGCGGGTGCGAAAAAGTGGGGGGACCCCCCCGCAAACGAGAGCGGGGGGGGGGGGCAAAGTGTTTTTTGGT
>NZ_JBSFWU010000125.1:0-18437 GCF_053594995.1 Streptomyces sp. NPDC002536 | reverse complement strand
AACACCGACATGATGCTCGCCGCCGCCCGCGCCCTCGCCGACGTCGTCGCCGGGGACGAGCTCAACGCGAACTACATCATCCCCAGCGTCTTCAATGCGAAGGCGACCGAGGCCGTGGCCTCGGCGGTGAAGCGGGCAGCGCTGGCGGCGCACGAGGCGCAGTGAGCGCCCGCCTGCCGGCGGTGCTAGCTTGACGACGGTCACCGACGTGGCCGTAAGGACACGGAAGGCCTCCGGCCGCGGACCGGCATCCGCGCCGGAGGCCTTGACGGAGCTACCGGCCTGCTGTCCCCCGCACCTCGGGGGACAGCGGGCCGACCTCACGGTTCAGAACCTCGTCGAGGCCCCACCCGACGAGGTGGGCGACCAGCCCGCACACGGCGGCCCAGGCCACCCGCCGCGCCGAGCTCCGGACATTCGCCGGAATGACCCATGGCGGACGCTCCCTTGTGTGGCACCCCATCGGCGCCCCCTTCCATCGGGCGCGGCCATTACCGGTGACCGCTCCGGAGGAAGCCCGCCTCGGACTTCCAGGGCGAGAAGCCCGATATCAGGAATCCCTCGTGGAAGGGGGCACACAAGAGGCACCGAAACGAGCATAAACGGATAAAGGTCAATCATCGGTGCAATTCATCTGATTGGCCTAGCGGTCGCTTCCCCACGCTCCGTCAGGAGCGGGCGTGCTGTGTATCGGCCGGGTATCAAGGAACGCTTGATTGTTCATCGAAACCCACCGGGAACCGTGCGCCGGGCCGTGCCGCCCGGTGTGTGCCATATCGTTCCTCGAGGATCGTTCCTTCCCCGAACAGGAGTCACCCGCTCGTGTCCTCGTCCGCCCCGGCTCCGGCCTCTCCACGGCCTGTTCGCGTGCTGCTGGTGGAGGACGACGATCTGATGCGTCGCTCCTTCACCGTCGCCCTGGAGCGCTACGGCTACGAGATGAAGGCCGCGGCCGACGGGCTCACGGGACTCGAACTCTTCCGCGACGAGAACTTCGACCTGCTGGTCCTGGACGTGATGCTGCCCGGTCTGGACGGGATCGGCCTGTGCCGCAGGGTCCGGGAGACCAGCCTGGTGCCCGTGCTGATGATGTCCGCCCGCGGTGACGGGCTCGACGTCGTCGCCGGCCTGGAGGCCGGGGCGGACGACTACGTGGTCAAGCCCGTGGACACGTCCGTGCTCGTGGCACGCATCCGCTCGCTGCTGCGGCGGGCGGCCTATCCGCCCGCCGCAGGGCCCGAGCAGGGCGGCGCGGGCGACACGTCACCGCCGCCCGCCGGGGACGTGCTCGTCTTCGGGGATCTGAGCATCGACACCGGCGGCATGGAGGTCTTCGTCTCCGGGAGCCCGGTGGCGCTGACGCCGACCGAACTGAAGCTGCTGCTGGAATTCGCCGCCCACCCGGGCATCGTGCTGGAGCGGCACACCCTCCTGCGCAACGTCTGGGAGTACGGCTGGGACGGCGACAGCCGGGTCGTGGACCTGTGCGTGCAGCGGCTGCGCAGGAAGCTGGGCCGGGACCGGATCGAGACGGTCCGCGGCTTCGGCTACAAGCTCAGGCGCTGAGACCGGTGCGCCCGTTCCGCCGGCTGCGGCCGGACCGCATCTCCCTGCGCTGGAAGATCGCCGCACTGGCCGCGGCCACGGCGTGCCTGGTCGCCGCGGCGGTGGGCGTGCTGGTGCACCTGTGGACCGCGCAGGAGATCCGTTTCCGGGCCGAGGCGCAAGCATTCAACAGCGTGTACGCGGCCATGGACGTCTACCGGCGCACCGGAACGTTGACGGACGGTGCCGAGCTCGACCCTGCGGAGCTGCCCGCCGCACTGCGGCACCCGGCCGACGACGACCGGCACACGGCCTACGACGGGCGCGTCAACGCGAATCTGGGGCCGAGCTTCTGGGCCGCCCAGCGGGTCGGCGGACCGGGCAGCCGGGTGCTGGCCGTCCGGGTCAACATGAGCACGGAGCTCCACACCCTGCGCCAGCTCGACGCGACCATGGCAGTGGCCTCGCTGGTCGTCCTCGCGGCGGCCACGCCCCTGGCGGCCTACGGGGCCGGGCTGCTCGGCCGCCGGCTGCGGCGGGTCTCCGAGACCGCGGGGCGGATCTCCGCCGGGGATCTCGATGCCCGGACCGGTCCCACCAAGGGGCGCGACGAGGTGGCCGACATCGCCGCCACCGTCGACCTCATGGCCGACAGCCTCGGCCGACGGCTGCACACCGAGCGCCAGTTCACCGCGGACGTGGCCCATGAGCTGCGCACCCCCGTCGGGGGCCTGCTGGCCGCCGTCGACCTGCTGCCGCCCGGCGAGACGGAGGATCTGCTCCGGGCCCGGGTGCGCGATCTGCGCGGCCTGGTCGAGGACCTGCTGGAGATCTCCCGCCTGGATGCCGGCGCCGAACAGCCGGTCCGCGCCCATGTCCCGCTCGGCGCGGTCGTCTCGGAGGCCGTGGCGCGCACCGGCTTCGACGCCGAGGTCATTGTCGCCGCTGCGGAGCAGACCGTGGAGACCGACCCGCGCCGCCTCGAACGCATCGTCGGCAACCTCGTCGTCAACGCCCACCGGCACGGGGCGGCCCCGGTGCAGGTCACCGTGGAGGGCCGGACGCTCGTCGTGCGCGACCACGGCCCCGGCTTCCCCTCGGACCTGCTGTCGAACGGCCCGCGCCGCTTCCACACCGGAGCGAGGGAACGCGGCTCGGGCCACGGCCTGGGCCTGACCATCGCCCTGGGCCAGGCCCGGCTCCTGGGCGCCGAACTGCACCTGGGCAACGCCCCGGACGGCGGCGCCGTCGCCACCTTGCGCCTGCCGCACTGAGAGGCGTCGTGTGACGACAGGGTCCGGTGCCGGCCGCCGGGTCAGTCGTCCTTGCCCGTGGCGTGCCGCATGTTCTCGTCGGACTGCCGGATCCGTTCCGGAGTCCAATGCTCCTCGACCTCCTTCGGATTTCCGGTGGAGTCGTGCACCACGGCCGTCTCGGGGCGGGACGGCGGCCCGGGGGCCGCGTCCCGGTCGGGCCACAGGGCCGCGGTGATGGCCAGACCGAGCGCCACCGCGCCCGCCGCCACGAGCGTCGCCTTCGCCTTCCGGGACATCGGGATCACCAGCTTCCTGCACAGTGTGTGCCTGTCGTCAAGGTAGCAACTCCCCCGGACACGGCTCCGGTTGGCAGCCCCACCGCTCCAGCCATGCGCACAGTTCCAGCCAATGCTGCCCGAACCCGTCCTTCCCCTCCGCCCGCCTGGTCTACTCGCACGCGTCTTCGTGCTTCGAGCACACGATGCAAAGGGGGAACGGGGTGAAGACGCGATTCATGGCGTCCCGGCCGTCCGGCCGGGCCCGGACGGTCACGGCCGTCGCCGGAGTGCTGATGCTCGGTCTGAGCGTCCCGGCGGGCGCGGCCCAGGCGGACGAGACCGCAAAGCCGATGGATGCGAACACGGCTGCCACGGCCGTGCAGCACAGTTCGACGGGGGATCCTTCGCAGGCTCCTTCGCGGGTGGCCGCTCACTGGACGCCCGAACGGATCAGAGCGGCCCGGCCGGTGGCCGCGCCGGCACCGGAGGGACGCGCGGTGGCACCGCAGACGCAAAGACTCCCCGCCCGTACGGGCCAGGGGTCGGCGCCGGTGGCAGGCGTCGCCAAGGAGGCCGGGGAAGCGGCGGACGCGGCGAGAACGCTCGCCGACGTCTCCCGCTCCGAGGTATGGACCGCCCACGGCAGCATGCCGGCCACCACCGTCGGCAAACTCTACTTCGACACGCCCAAGGGCGGGAGCCAGTGCACCGCCTCGGTCGTCAACTCGCCCAACAAAAGCCTGATATGGACGGCCGGACACTGCGCCAGTGACGGCAACGGCCACTGGTACAGCAACTGGCGGTTCGTCCCGGACTACCACAACGGCCAGGAGCCGCTCGGCTCGTGGACATGGAAGTCGGTGACCACCCCGAAGGGCTACCTCAACGGCGGGAACAGGGACTACGACCTCGCCGTGCTCACCCTCTGGCCGCAGAACGGCCGCAAGGTGGCCGACGTGACCGGCTCCCAGGGGTACAGGTTCAACTCCGGCTACACCTGGCACGCCCATGAGTTCGGCTACCCGTTCGACACCCACCCGGCCCGCTCCGGCATCACCGGCCAGGACCTGCGCTACTGCACGGGCACGACCTGGCGGCCGGGCTTCTGGCCGTTCCAGCCCGACCAGGAGTCCATCCACTGCGACCAGGGCCACGGCGCCAGCGGCGGCCCCTGGCTGGACGACCTCCAACTGTCGCGCGGCTGGGGCTATTTGATCGGCAACGTCAGCCACCACGACAGCGAGAGCTCCGACGAGGAGCGCAGCCCGCACCTGGGTGACGCGGCCGTGAAGGCCTACGACGCCGAGAAGAACCACTAGCGACGCACGCCGCCCGCAGCCCCCTTACGCATTCGCCGTCGCAGGAGTCGAGCGCGCCGGCGGGGTACCGCTGCCGGGTACCGGTGTGTGAGAACTGTCGGCAGCGGGCGGCGTGGGCCGGTCCGGCTCAGTGGGGGTGGGATTGAGGGCGGCCGTGAGGTGGCGGCGGAGCAGACGGCCGAGTTTGCGGTCGACCAGGCGGTTCAGCGCGGCGGCCAGCAGCAGGGAGAAGAGGAGCCCGAGGGCGATCGACGGAAGCAGGCCGAGGCCGGGGACGCTCTTGAGGATGCCGCGGGTGACGGGTATGCCCAGGCTTTGGTGGACCAGGTAGAAGGGGTAGGTCAGGGCGCCCGCGTAGACGAGGGCTCGCCATTGGAGGTGGCGCAGCGGGCCGGGGCCGGCCAGGGCGAGCAGTACGAGGAAGCCGGTGAGGACGGCCGCGCTGACCGGCCAGTTGGAGCCGGCGTGTGTGGCGACGCGGTCGTCCAGGACGGTCAGGGTGTAGCACCAGGCGAAGCCGGCCAGGAGCCACAGGAGCAGGTTGGGTGCGAAGCGGTGCATCAGGTGGAGTGCGATACCGGCCACGAAGAGCCCGGCGTATTGGCTCAGCAGGAACTCGTCCAGGACGGTGGAGTGCAGTTCGCGGCCGATGGACGCCAGGACGAGCCAGAGGAACCCGAAGGCCACGACGCGCCGGTAGGTCAGGCCGATCAGCAGCAGCACGCCCATGAGCAGGTAGAAGCGGGCTTCCACCCAGAGCGTCCAGGCGACGCCGGCGGTGAAATCCAGGCCTAGCGGGCTGGGAATCATCGTCAGGTTGCCGAGGGTGGTGCGCAGGTCCGTGGGCGCCCCTGACCGCTGTCCGGCGAGCACCGCGACGGTACCCACGGCGACGACGATCAGAACGACGGCCCAGTACAGCGGGAAGAGCCGGGCGATACGGGAGACGGAGAACTGCGCCGGGGTGCTGCCCCAGCAGCTCATGCAGATGACGAAGCCGCTGATCAGGAAGAACGCCTCGACTCCGAGCCAGCCGTAGCCGCTGACCGCGTGAATCAGGGGTGCCGCCTGCGGCAGGTCGTAGGTTTCGCCCCAGAAACGGGGGGTCGGGGTGCCCAGGTAGTGGTAGGCCGCCACGGCTGCCGCTGCGACCAGCCGCAGCCCGTCGACTGCGGCCAGACGCCCGCCCGGAGTGGAGGGGCGGGACGGCAGACGCCTGATGGCTCGAATGGGAAGGCTGTTCCTGATGAGCATGGCGCCACTATACATAGTGTGTATACATGGAGTTTATAGATCGGTTCGGCCGACGATCGGTGCCTTTCAGCCCCGCGCCCTGGTGGGCAGGTCGGCCTCGACCGCGGGCTCCGCCCGGGGCCGGCCCGCGGCCACCGCTCCCACCAGCAGGACCACCGCCCCGCAGACCGCCACCACCCACCAGCCCGGCCGGAAGGCCGCCGCCCGGCCCGCTCCCGAGCGCAGCGCCTGGGCGTAGACCGCGCCGATCACCGCCACCCCGAGCGCCTGCCCGATCTGCCGGCTGGTCGAGGCCACCGCCGCCGCCACACCCGCCCGGGCGCGCGGCATCCCCGACACCGCCGCGTTCGTCACCGGCACGTTGACCAGCCCGAAGCCGATCCCGAACAGGACGAACCCGGCGAACAGCGAGACCGCCCCTGCATGCACCGGCCGCAGCGCCGAGAGCAGCCCGCAGGCCAGCACCGCCGTACCGGAGAGCAGCAGCGGAATGCGCGGCCCCCGGCTGCCCACCAGCCGCCCCGACACCGGCGGGAGGATGATCGTCATCACCGCCATCGGCAGCATGTACACGCCGGTGCGCAGGGCGGAGAAGCCGCGCGCGTCCTGGAGATAGAGCGCGGTGAGGAAGAGGAAGCCGCCCAGCGCCGCGAAGGCGCCGATCGCCGCGACCACCGCCCCGGCGAACTGCGGCTCACGGAACAGCCGCGGGTCGATCAGCGGCTCCGGGTGCCGGGCCTCGTACCGGACCAGCAGCACCAGCGCGGCGACCGCCACCGCCGCGCACCCCAGGATCCCCGGCGAGGTCGCCCCGGCGGTCGGGGCCTCGATGATGGCGTAGACCAGCGTCCCGAGCAGCGCGATCACCAGCAGCTGGCCCACCGGGTCCACCCGGCGCGGGCGCTCCGCCCGGGACTCCGGCACGAACCGCGCGGCCAGCAGGAGCGCGGAGATCCCGATCGGCACGTTGATATAGAAGATCGACCGCCAGCCCGCGGTGTCCACCAGCAGCCCGCCGATCGCCGGCCCGGCCGCCATGCTCACCCCCTGCACCGTGCTCCACACCCCGATCGCCCGGGCCCGGTCCCGCTGCTGGGTGAAGACATTGGTGATGATGGACATCGCCACCGGGTTGAGCATCGAGCCGCCGACCGCCTGCACGATCCGGAAGACCACCAGCCAGGCCTGGTCCGGAGCGGCGGCGCAGAGCAGCGAACCGGCGGTGAACAGGCCGAGGCCGATCCGGAAGACCCGACGGCGGCCGAACCGGTCGGCCAGCGAGCCGGACAGCATCAGCAGTGCGGCCAGCACGATCAGATAGGCGTCGATGGTCCACTGCAGGGACGGCACGGAGGCGTGCAAGTCCCGCTTCATGTCCGGCAGGGCGACGTTGAGGACGGTGTTGTCCAGGCTGACCATCAGCAGGCTGCAGCAGCAGATGCCCAGTATCAGGTAGCGGCGGTGGGGAGCGGACGGGGTCGGGGTGGACACGCGGCGGCCTCCGGGGCGCGGTGCGGGCAGGCCGGGCGGGCGGGTCTCCTTCCGGTGCGTTCGAATCCGGTGGGGAGGCCGGGGCAGGGGGCGGCGGCCCGGCGTTCCGCCGCCCCCTGCCGGCTATGGGCGGCCGTAGAACTCCGCGACCAGTCCGGCGACATGCTCCGCCTCGGCCACGCTCTGCGGAAGCGGGATCTCCAGGCTGCGGGCGGCCGCGTCCTCGGCGTTCGGGAAGTCGCCCCGGGCGTGGCCGAGTTCACGGAAGCCCGGCTGGAGGTGGATCGGCACCGGCCACCAGGGCCGGGCCTTGACGGTACGGCTGTTCAGCTGGCGGGCCAGCTCGTCCCGTTGCTCGGCCAGCACCACCAGGCGGGTGACCTCCTGCCGGCCGGCCGGGACGGTCAGCTCGGTGACGCCCGCCGAGGCCAGCGCGTCCAGGAAGGCCTTGCCGGCCAGGGCCCGCTGCCGGGCCTCGGCGGCCCGGAACTCCAGCTTGTGCAGCAGGATCGCGGCGTGCAGCGTATCCATGTGGAAGTTGCCCGCGGTGATCCCGGTGAAGACCTCCGAGCAGCCGGTCTCGCGGCGGATCTCGCGCAGCCGGCTCGCGGTGGCGTCGTCGTCGGTGAGGATCAGGCCGGCGTCGCCGTACGCCCCGAGCGAGGTCTTCTCCCGCAGGTCGGCAGTGCCGATCGTGCCGAAGGTGCCGACCCGCTTGCCGTCGATGGCGGCGCCCAGCGAGTAGCTGGCCACCTCCATGATCGGGGTGCCGCCGGCGGCCTCCAGGATCGCCGGCATGTCGGCGGCGGCGCCGAACAGATGGTGCACGACGACGGCCTGGACCTCGCGGGCCGCGCCGTGCACCCCGTCCGCGGCCAGGTGCACATCGCCCGGAGCGACGTCGGCGAGCTTGACGGTGGCGGCGCGGCGCAGCACCGCCCCGGCGAAGCTGGCCGGGGAGAAGGCGCTGACCAGCACCGTGTCACCGGCCAGCGGCCCGATGCCGAGGGCCAGCAGGGACAACAGGTGCGCACCGAAGCCGGAGTTGCAGCCCACGGCGTGCCGGATGCCGAATTCCTTGGCCAGATGGCCTTCGAGCAGCTCGACCTCGGGGCCGAGCACGTAGTTGGCGTGCTTGAGGACGTCCTCGCCTCCGCGGCGAATCGCGTAGAGCTCGCGCTCCGCCTGGTCAACGGCGAAGGTTCCCATGGTGTTCCTCTTTCTCGTTCTCGGATCGCTCTCTGTCGGGGCGGATCTGAGGGGCTGAGGGGCTGAGGTAGGGGGAGCGGTGGACCGAACGGCCGGCCGTCAGATGGTCTGCCCGGGACGCGCCTCGACGACGGTGACGTCCGGGGCCACCAGCGCGCGCAGCTGGTGCGGGCGGCCGGTGTGCATCTCGCGGGTGCCGTAGTGCTGCGGCACCACGGTCTTCACCCCGAGCAGTTCCACGGCCTTCGCGGCGCGCCGCGGGCCCATGGTGTAGAAGTCGCCGATCGGGATGAACGCCACGTCCGGCGCCTCCAGTTCGCGGATCAGCGCCATGTCGCCGAAGACGTCGGTGTCGCCGGAGAAGTAGGCGCGGAAGCCGTTCTCGAAGGTGATCACATACCCGACCGGGTTGCCGGTGTAGGTCCCGTCGGGGGTGGAGGAGGAGTGCTCGGCGTGGACCATGGTGAAGGTGATCCCGTGCCGCTGCACGGTGCCGCCCTTGTTGAACCCGACGACGGAGTCCTCGTCCACGCCTTGTCTCACCAGCCACTTGCCCAGCTCCATCGGGCAGAGCACGGTGGGCCGGTGCGCGGTGGCGAGGTCCACGGCGTCGCTGACGTGGTCCACATGGCCGTGGGTGATGGCCATCAGATCGATCCGGTCGATGGTCTTGACGTGCTCGGGCGCGGCCGGATTCCCGGCCACCCAGGGGTCGATCAGCAGCCGCTTTCCGGTCGCGGTGCGGATCAGCCAGGTTCCGTGACCGATCCAGGTGAAGGCGAGTTCGTCATTGATCCGGTACTGCGGTGTCGGTGTGGTGTCCAACGCGTCTGCACACCTCCGGCTCGTAGGGAGCGCACCCGGGCCACGACGTCATTCTTCAACAAACTGTTGATCTCGGGTGCGGGACCAACCCTCGCATCCGCCTCAACGGTGCGTCAACGATCGGTAAAGCCCGATGCACGGATGGCCGAAACCCGTACCCGGTGCGTCCATCTTCCGCCCACGGCACCGCCGTTGACACCTCTTGGGCCGCTGCCTACGTTGCAACCCGCGCAAGTTCAACAAACAGTTGACGTTCTTGGCCTGGCGAAAGGTCTCGCATGCCCGCGGTCCACCACCTCTCCCCCGAACCCGGAACCGTGCACGGCCAGTTCGACCGCTCCCTCCCGCCGGTACTGGAGATCGATCCCGGAGACACGGTCATCTTCCGTACTCTGGACGGCAGTTGGGGGGAGAACGGAGAGCGCCTGTTCGACATCCCGGGGTTCACACCCCGGCCGAAGACCTGGATCGGGCACGCCCTGTGCGGCCCGGTGCGCATCCGCGGGGCGCGCCCGGGGAACGTCCTGGAGGTCGGGATCAACACCGTCCGGCCGGGCGGTTGGGGGTGGACCGCGGCCGGCCCGCGCGAGCAGCGGCTGCGCCGCGGGCTCAGCGCCGAGCGCGAGGTGCTGATCGGCTGGCGGCTCGACCCTGACGCCGGGCTGGCCCGCGACGCGCACGGACTGGGGCTCACCCTCCCGCTGCGCCCCTTCATGGGAGTACTGGGCAATGCCCCGGCCGCGCCCGGCCCGCACGAGACCCGCCACCCGCGCCGGGTGGGCGGCAACCTGGACTGCCGGGAGCTGGTCCCCGGCTCCCGGCTGCGGCTGCCGGTCGAGGTGGACGGAGCGCTCTTCTCGGTCGGCGACGGCCACGCGGTGCAGGGCGACGGCGAGTTGGCCTCCACCGCGCTGGAATGCCCGATGGACGAGGTCTCGCTGACCTTCCGGCTGCTCCCCGGCCCGGCCCCGGCCCGCCCGCAGGCCGGCACCCCGGCGGGCGAGATCTTCCTCGGCTTGGGCCAGGAGCTGAACGAGGCCGTCCAGGACGCCGCCGACCAGGCGGTGGACTTCCTGGCCCGGCGGCTCGGCATCGGCACCCCGGAGGCGATCGTGGTCGCCGGCCTCGCCGTCCAGCTCCGGGTCACCCAGGTCGCCAACGGCACGGTCGGCGCTCATGCGCTGATCACCCCGGACATCCTGGCCCACCTGGGCTGACCGCCCGGCGGGAGACTCGTTCACGAGAGCCCGAAAAAAGTCGGTCGGCGATGTCGAGAACCCGTGCCCGGCTCCGTCCCAGGGGTGAACGCGGCCACAATGGGTCGCACCAGCACCGAGGAGAACCACCATGGCGAAGTACCTGCTGCTGAAGCACTACCGCGGCGCCCCGGCCCCGGTCAACAACGTGCCGATGGACCAGTGGACGCCCGAGGAGGTCTCGGCCCACGTGCAGTTCATGCACGATTTCGCGGCCCAGCTGGAGAAGACCGGCGAGTTCGTCGACGGTCAGGCGCTCGCTCCCGAGGGGGCGTGGGTCCGCTACGACGGTGAGGGGCGCCCGCCGGTCACCGACGGCCCGTTCGCCGAGACCAAGGACCTCATCGCCGGCTTCATGGTGATCGACGTCGACAGCTACGAGCGCGCCGTCGAGCTGGCCGGGGAGCTGTCGGCCGCGCCGGGGGCGGGTGGGAAGCCGATCCACGAGTGGCTGGAGGTGCGCCCGTTCCTGGCCGCGCCGCCCACCATCACGGAGTGACGTCTCAGGTGTCTCCGATGTCTCCGGTGTCTCCGGTGGACGAGGTCCTGCTCAGGAGCCTCACGCCGGGCGTGCTCGCCGTCCTCGTCCGCCGCGGAGCCGACTTCGCGGCGGCCGAGGACGCCGTCCAGGACGCGCTGGTCGAGGCGCTCCGGGTCTGGCCGGCCGACCGGCCGCGGGATCCCAAGGGCTGGCTGGTCACCGTGGCCTGGCGCAAGTTCCTCGACGCGACGCGCGCCGATGCCGCCCGGCGCCGGCGTGAGGACCGCGTCGAGGAGGAGCCGGCGCCCGGGCCGGCGCCCGCGGTGGACGACACGCTCCAGCTCTACTTCCTGTGCTCGCACCCGTCGCTGACACCGGCGTCCGCGGTCGCGCTCACGCTGCGCGCCGTCGGCGGGCTGACCACCCGCCAGATCGCCCAGGCCTACCTGGTGCCCGAGGCGACGATGGCGCAGCGGATCAGCCGGGCCAAGCGCACCGTGGCCGGCGTGCGCTTCGACCGGCCCGGCGATGTCGCCACCGTGCTGCGCGTCCTCTACCTGGTCTTCAACGAGGGCTACTCCGGCGATGTCGACCTCGCCGCCGAGGCCATCCGGCTCACCCGGCAGCTCGCGGCCGCCGTCGACCACCCCGAGGTGGCGGGACTGCTCGCCCTCATGCTGCTCCACCACGCCCGGCGTGCCGCCCGGACCGCGTCCGACGGCAGCCTGGTGCCGCTCGCCGAGCAGGACCGCGGCCGGTGGGACACCGCGTTGATCGCCGAGGGCGTCGGGATCCTCCAGGCGGCCCTCGCCCGCGACCGGCTGGGCGAGTTCCAGGCCCAGGCCGCCATCGCGGCCCTCCACGCCGACGCGCCCACCGCCGAGGAGACCGACTGGGTACAGATCGTCGAGTGGTACGACGAGCTCACGCGCCTGACCGACAGCCCGGTCGTCCGGCTCAACCGCGCGGTCGCCGTCGGGGAGGCCGACGGACCGCGTGCCGGCCTGGCGGCGCTCGCCGAGCTGGACGCCGCAATGCCCCGCCACACCGCGGTGGCGGCGTACCTCCACGAGCGCGTCGGCGACCTGGCGACGGCGGCACGGCTGTACGCCGAGGCGGCCCACAAGGCACCCAACCTCGCCGAGCGCGACCACCTGACGCGCCAGGCCGCCCGGCTCAACGCCCGCCGATGCCGCTGACGGGTCGCGCTCGGATTGATCGTCCGACTGCTGCACAGCGGCGCGCAGCCCGATACACGGCGGCTACCCGGCGGCCGGGGTCCCGATACATTCCCCCGACATCCTCCGACGTGCACCTTCCCGCACTCGAAGAGGAGTCCCCCGTGACCACCACACCCGGTGACCTGCTCGCGCTGCACCCGGCGACCGGGATCGCGGCCGCCACCACCGACCTGTCGAAGGTCTACGGCAGCGGCGAGACCCGTGTCGTCGCCCTGGACCGGGTCGGCATCTCCTTCCGGGAAGGCGAGTTCACCGCGATCATGGGCCCCTCCGGCTGCGGCAAGTCCACCCTGATGCACTGCGTCGCCGGGCTCGACTCGTTCGACTCGGGGTCCGTGCGCATCGGCACCACGGAACTGGGCTCGCTCGACGACCGGCAGCTCACCGCGCTGCGCCGGGACCGGATCGGCTTCGTCTTCCAGGCGTTCAACCTGCTGCCGACGCTGACCGCGCTGGAGAACATCACGCTGCCGATGACCATCGCGGGCCGCCGGCCCGACCCGCAGTGGCTGGACCACGTGGTCTCCATGGTCGGCCTCTCCGGGCGCCTCGGTCACCGGCCCGGGCAGCTGTCCGGCGGTCAGCAGCAGCGCGTCGCGGTGGCCCGCGCCCTGGTCGCCCGCCCCGCGATCGTCTTCGGCGACGAGCCGACGGGAAACCTCGACTCGCGTGCCGGGGCCGAGGTCCTGGGCTTCCTGCGCGACTCGGTGCGCGAGATGGGCCAGACCGTGGTCATGGTCACCCACGACCCGGTCGCCGCCGGCTACGCGGACCGCGTGGTCTTCCTCGCCGACGGCCGCCTGGTCGACGAGATGGTGCACCCGACCCCTGACCGGGTCCTGGACCTCATGAAGTCTTTTGACACCCGCTCGCGCACCAGCTGACCGCCGTCGCACCCGCACCGACCCAGCCGCCTGCTCGCGTCCGCCGAGCCCGCCTCCCAGGATCCGCCACCGTCATGTTCCGCACCGCCCTGCGCAACGTCCTTGCGTACAAGGCCCGCCTGTTGATGACCGCGCTCGCGGTCGTGCTCGGCGTCGCCTTCCTCTCCGGCAGTCTCGTCTTCGGCGACAGCCTGTCCCAGGCGGCCGCCGCCAAGGCGACCGACGGCTACACGCGCATCGCCGTCAGCGTCTCCCCCGATGCCCCGCCCGGCGGCGAGGCCCGGCAGGCCGGCATCGACGCCCGCACGGCCACCGCCCTGGCCGAGGTGCCCGGTGTCGCCGTCGCCGCGGGCCGGGTCGACGGCTTCGCCGCCGTCGCCGACCGCGACGGCGGGCTGATCGGCCACGGCTCGTCCCACCAGGGCGGCAACTTCGCCCCGGGAGCGGACGGCACGGACCCCGCCTACCGCTTCGTCCAGGGCTCCGGCCCGGCCCAGGACGGCGCGGTCGCCCTCGACGAGAACACCGCCGAGCAGGGTGGCTACCGCACCGGTGACACCGTCCGCATCGCCACCGGCAAGGGCGCCGCCACGTACACCCTCAGCGGGGTGTTCCGCACCGACGGCACCCGGCTCCCTTCCGGCGGCAGCCTCGTGCTGTTCACCGGCTCCACTGCCCAGCAACTCTTCCTCGAACCGGCCACGTTCCGCAGCATCGAGCTCACGGCCACTCCCGGCACCTCCCCGCAGCAGCTCCTCGAGCGCGTCCAGCCGCAGCTGCCCAAGGGCACGAGCGCCGTCACCGGGGCCCGGCTCGCCCAGATCCAGAAGAACCTCGCCACCAGCGACAGCGACACCATGAGCCAGATCCTGCTCGGCTTCTCCGCGGTCGCCCTGTTCGTCGCCGCCTTCCTCATCTCCAACACCTTCTCCATGCTGGTCGGCCGCCGCACCAGGGAGCTGGCCCTCCTGCGGGCCGTCGGCGCCTCGCGCAAGCAGGTGCGCGGCATCCTGCTGGCCGAGTCCGTCCTGATCGGCGCGGGCGCCTCCGTGGTCGGCCTCGCCGTCGGCACCGCGGTCGCCGCCCTGCTGCGGGCCTTCCTCGCCTCCGCCGACTCCCCTTCGGGACCGCTGGTCGTCTCCCCGGTCACCGTGATCGGCTCTCTCCTCGCCGGAACCGTCCTGACCGTGGTCGCCGCGTGGCTGCCGGTCCGCCGGGCCATGGCCATCCCGCCCGTCGCCGCGCTGGGCACCGCCGAGCCCGCGGCACCCGCGCGCGCCGGCTCCCTGCGCACCGGTCTCGGCGCCGCGCTCGCGCTGACCGGCACGGCCGCCGTCGGGTACGGGGCCCTCGCCGGAGGGAAGGATGCCCGGACCGTCATCGGCCTCGGTGCGGCCCTCGCCCTGACCGGCGCGATCGTCCTCATCCCGCTGCTGTCCCGGCCGTTCGTCGCCCTGCTCCAGCCGCTGCTCACCCGCCTCCAGCCGGTGCACGGCACCCTCGCCGCCCGCAACACCGTGCGCGACCCGCGCCGCACCGGCGCCACCGCCGCGGCCCTCGCCATCGCCCTCACCCTCGCCTCGGGCCTCTCCGTCCTCGGGGCCTCCGCCACCCGGTACCTCGACCGCGCGACCACGCACGACTTCACCGCCGGCTACCTGGTCAAGGCCGCCTCCGGCATGCAACTCACCCCCGGCACGGCGGCGGACCTCGCGAAGAAGCTGCCCCGCTCCGCGGTCAGCCCGCTCAACCAGTCCACCCAGTACCGCCTGGCGGGCAGCAGCTCCGTCCTGACCGGCGTCGACCCCGCGGCGATCGGCCGGCTGCTGCGCTACGACGTCATCGCAGGTTCGCTCGACAGCCTCGCCCAAGGCCGGATCGCCGTCGCCGACTTCAAGGCCGAGGAGGCGGGCTGGCACCTCGGCCAGACCCTCCCCCTGCAGCGTCTCGACGGCCGGCACGGCAGCGTCACCATCGGTGCCATCTACCGGGCGGACCCGCAGAGCAACCTGATGCCCAGCATCACCGCGCCCGACTCCCTCGTCGCCCGCTACGACCGCGCCCCGACCACCGCCGCGATCCTCGTCGCCACGGACGGCGGCCCCGGCCAGGCCGCGCGCCGCTCGGTCGTCCACGCCCTCGGCGACAACCCGGCCCTGGCCGTCCTCGACCGGGAGGGCGTCAAGGCCGAGTACAGCGGGGGCATCGGCGGCCAGCTCGACGTCTTCTACGCCCTGTTGGGCATGGCCCTGGTGATCGCCGCCCTCGGCATCGCCAACACCCTCGCGATGTCCGTCCTCGAGCGCCGCAAGGAGCTCGGCACCCTGCGCGCCCTCGGCCTCGACCGCGCCGGAGTGACCCGCATGGTCCGCCTGGAGGCCCTCCTCGTCGGCGCGCTCGGCGCGACCGTCGGCACCGTCCTGGGCATCTTCCTCGGCTGGGCGCTCGGCCGCACCCTCCAAGAGAGCGTCGAGGGCTACGCGTTGGTCATTCCGTGGGGGCGGCTCGCTCTCGGCATCCTGATCGCCCTCGCAGGGGCGCTGCTCGCCTCGCTGTGGCCCGCCCGCAGGGCCGCCCGCGTCGACATTCCGGCTGCGACGTCGGCGCAGTAGGACTCCCGACAACAGCCATCGGCCGGGCACCGGAAGCGGTGCCCGGCCGATGCGGTGTGTCCTACGACCAGCTGCCGCCCCAGACGGCGCGGGTCCCGGCGGGGCAGGTCAGCCGGAAGTCCCACTGTCCCGAGAAGGTCTCGGGGAACAGGTGGCGGCCGTCCGTGCAGTCCACGTACACGTGGTACGAGGTGCCGTTGCACGTCATGAAGAAGTTGCGGCCGCCATCGATCCGGCCGTTCCAGCAGGTCGCGGCCAGATCACGCTCGGCGGAGCTCGATGCGCGCTGAACCGGGGTGTTGGGCGAGACCGGCGTCATGCCGGCCGTGCTGTTCTTGCTCTGCCCATCGGTGCTGACCGCCTGGGCTTCGGCGGTGTTGGGGGCCACCGGGTCGGCGCCGGCCGGTGCTGCGAAGCCGGCGACCGCCGTGATGGCGACCGCTGCGGCAACTGCGGCGTTCCTCAGGAACGTCACGTTCTCCTCCGAGTGATGGATGTTGAGGCAGGTACGAGGTTGTTCTCGACCTTTCGCCGCCATCGTGGACGATTTCTGCCCTAGGAGGAGTTGGTGACGTTTTGGGGAGCGCACGGGAAGAAACGTCACCAACTGGGCATGTGTGACAGTCCGGTTGTGACGCGCTCCCGCGAACGTGTGGTCAGCACTGATCAGTTGCCCCTCCGGGCGAGGTACACGACCCGCCCCCGGAGGGGTCCCCGCCCCCGCGCTACGACGCCTCGTCGCTCTTGGCCCACAGGGAGCGGACGTGTCCCAGGTGGCGGGCCATGCACTTCTCCGCCTTCTTCGCGTCACCCGTCAGCATCAGGTCGAGGAGCTCCAGGTGCTCCTCGGCCGAGGGGATCAGCTCGCCATTCTCGTCCAGGCCGGTGAGCCCGTACAGGCGGGAGCGCTTGCGGAGGTCGCTGACGGTCTCGACGAGCCGTTCGTTGCCGGAGAGGGCCAGCAGGGAGAGGTGGAACCGGCGGTCGGCCTCCAGGTAGCCGATGAGGTCGTGCTCGCGGGCGGCGCGGACGATCTCCTCGGCGACCGGGCGCAGTGCTTCGAGCTGTTCGCGGGTGGCGGTGCGGGTGACCCGGCCGACCATGGGGATCTCGATCAGGGCGCGGATCTCGGTGTACTGGTCGAGGTCGCGCTCGTTGACCTCGGTGACGCGGAAGCCCTTGTTCCGGACCGGCTCGACCAGGCCCTCCCGGACCAGGTCGAGCATGGCCTCGCGCACGGGGGTGGCCGAGATGCCGAAGTCCTCGGCGAGGCCGGGCGCCGAGTAGATCTGGCCCGGGCGCAGTTCACCGGATATCAGGGCGGCCCGCAGGGCGTGGGCGACCTGGTCGCGCAGCCGCTCCCGATTGGCGTTCAGGTCGCGCTGTTTCAGATGCCCCATGGCGATGTGATCCCTTCGGCCGCAGCGGGTGATCACTGTACAATGTCACGTTGTTCCTGCAGGTGACAGGGTGTAGGTGCGGCTGGAGGCGTAGAACTCCAGGGCGGCGCGGCCCTGTTCGCGGGGGCCGTGGCCGGAGGACTTGGTGCCGCCGAAGGGCAGGTGGAAGTCGACGCCGGTGGTCGGGGCGTTGATGCGGATCATCCCGGTGTCGAGGCGGTCGAGCCCGTGCAGCGCGGCGTCCAGGTCCGCGGTGTGGACCGAGGTGACCAGGCCGTACGGAACGGAGTTGCCGATCCGCACCGCTTCGGCCAGGTCGTCGGCGGGCAGCAGGGCCGCGACGGGCCCGAAGACCTCTTCGTGCAGCAGCCGGTGGCCGGGCGGCACCTTCTCCACCAGGACCGGGGCCGCGTACCAGCCCGGGCCGTCCGGTACGGAGCCGCCGGCCAGGACGACCGCCCCGTCCCAGGCCGCCTCGACGTGGTCGCGGGCCCGTTCGCCGATGAGCGGTCCGCACACGGTGGCCGCATCGGCCGGGTCCCCGACGGGGACCGCCCGCAGTGCTTCGGCGAGCGCCTCGCGCAGCGGCGCGAGGGCCGTGCCGACCGCGACGACGCGGCCGGTGGCGGTGCACTTCTGGCCCGCGTACCCGGCGACTGCGGCGGCGATGTGCGCGGCGGCCTGCGCGATGTCGGCGTCGGGCAGGACGATTGCGGCGTTGAGGCCGCCCATCTCGGCCTGCGCCGGGATGCCGCGGGCCGTGGCCCGCGCCGCCACGGCCCGGCCGACGGCCGTCGAGCCGGTGAAGGAGACGACGTCGGCGGCGGAGACCAGGGCATTGCCCTCGGCGGCACCGCCGGGCAGCACGGTGAACACGTCTTCGGGCACGGCCTGTTGCACGATGGCGGCCAGCCTCAGGGCGCAGGCGGTGGCCTCGGGGGCGGGTTTGAGCACGACCGTGTTGCCCGCGGCGAGTGCGGGGGCGGTCTTCCAGCTGGGGATGGCGAAGGGGAAGTTCCAGGGGGTGACGAGCCCGGCGACCCCGTGCGGGCGGCGGCGGGTCAGCAGCAGTCCGGCGCCCGCGGCGGTCTCGTGGACGGCACCGGCGGGTTCGTAGGGGGCCTGGGCGTAGTAGCGCCAGATCGCGGCGGTACGGGCGACTTCGGCGCGGGCCTCGGCGATCGGCTTGCCCACCTCGCGCACGGCCAGCGCGGCCAGTTCGTCCGCGGCGGCCTCGATGCCGGCGGCCACCGCGGTGAGTGCGGCCGAGCGGGCGGCCGCGCCGGCCGCCGGCCAGCCGGGCTGGGCGGCGCGGGCCCGCGCGACGGTCTCGAAGCCGCACGCCTGCAGGTCCGCGTCGACCGACTCCCGCGTGGAGAAGTGGGC
>NZ_JBSFWU010000124.1:0-19443 GCF_053594995.1 Streptomyces sp. NPDC002536 | reverse complement strand
GGTGGGTGAGGTCGGTGGCGCGGAAGGCGTCGTCGAGGTCCGCGGGGATGCGGGAGGTGTCCCCGACCACCAGACCGGGCAGGAGCGCCCGCGCGGGGCGGACCGTGCCGTACCCGTCGTCGTCCTGGTCGAAGACTGCCGGCGCAGTCAGGGTGCACTGCCCCGAACCGATGCACACACCGGAGTCGATCGTGATGCGCACGCTCATGGTGGTGAAGCTCCGTTCTCCGGTCACCACGTGACCGGCAAGGCGACAAGTCCCTGCAGCGAACCGGCCGGCTTGAGGACCAACTCGTCGGCCGCGACGGCCGTTCGCAGCGAGGGTATGCGGGCGAACAACGTGGTGAGGGCGATCTCCAGTTCCGCCCGCGCCAGGTTCTGGCCGAGGCACTGGTGCACCCCGAAGCCGAAGGCGATGTGGTGGCGCGCCGAGCGCCGCACGTCGAGGGCGTCCGGCCGTTCGTAGGCCACGGAGTCGCGGTTGACCACCGAGGCGAGGAGGACGACGCCGTCCCCGGCCCGTATGGTGTGCCCGCCGATCTCGGCGTCCTCGACGGCGACCCGGACCAGGCCGTCGGCTATGGAGAGGTACCGCAGCAACTCCTCGACCGCGCCGGGCATCAGCCCGGGATCGGCCCGCAACGCGGCCAGCTGGTCGGGGTGTTCGAGGAGCGTGTAGGCCCCGAGGGCGATCATGTTGGCGGTGGTCTCGTGACCCGCGACGAGCAACAGCAGCGACATCATGACCAGTTCGTCGCGGTCGATCCGCCCGTCGGCGTACTGCTCGGCGACGAGCCCGTCGAGCAGCCCGTCGCCGGGCGCCGACCGCTTGGCGTCGATCAGGCCGCCCAGGTACTCCTGGAGGTCGATCCGCGGTGCCCGCGCCTCCTCCGCGCTCTGCGCGAGGAGCAGTCGCCGCGACCTGCTCTCGAAGAACTCGTGGTCGGCGTACGGCACTCCGAGCAGCGAGCAGATGACCATGGACGGCAGGGGCAGGGCGTACGCGGAGACGAGCTCGGCGCCGGGGCCGGCGGCGAGCATCGCGTCGAGGAGGCCGTCGACGACCTGCTGGATCTGCGGCCGCAGCGCGTTGATCCGCTTGAGGCCGAACGCGGAGATGAACATGCGCCGCTGACGGGCGTGCAGCGGATCGTCGACGCCGAGCATCGGCACCGCCGGCAACTCCCGCTGCTCCTCGAAGCGCGGCATGACCGTCGGGAACGCGGGATGCGTCCGGTCGGAGGAGAAGCGGGGGTCGGTGAGCACAGCGCGGGCCTCGGCGTGTCCGGTCACGGCCCAGATCTCGCGGCCGTCGTAGAGCGTCACGCGGCTCACGGGGCCGTACTCCGCCGGCTTCGGGTAGGCGGCGGGCGGCTGGTAGGGACAGCCGCGGCCCTGCGGGAACATGGGCGCGAAGGGTGCGGAGGGTGCGATGACGGGGGTGGTGGTGCCGGTCTCGTTCATGAGCAGCTCCCGGGTCGGGACTGATGTCCTCAGGCAACCATGAGAACCGGGTCACCCGCCAGGTGTCCAGTACGCCCGGTAAGCGCACCGCGGCGCAACTCTATTTGTCCGAAACTGCTCCTGCCGGGGAGTCCGCCGGATCGAGCACCCGCCCTTCGAGGACGCGGCGCATGCCCTCGACGATGTCCCGCCCCTTCGGCACGGCGGCCGGGTCGATGAGCCACTGCACCCACAGGCCGATGAACAGGGCGTGGTAGAGCGAGCCCACCGTGCGCGTCGCCTCGGCGCCGACCTCGGTGTCGTCGACGCCCTCGAAGATGGCGACCATCCCCTCCCGGCCACTGGGCAGGACCTCGGCGAAGGTCTTCTTGAGCTCGGGGTGCTGCTCCAGCTGCCCGACGACCTCCATCTGCACCTGCCAGAACTGGCGGTTGACCGCGAACCCCTCGATCACCGCGTCCCAGGTCGCGGCGTTGCGCTCGTCCGCCGAGGCGCCGGAGCGGACGACGCCCTGCAGGCCGCGCCCGACGCTCTCGCCCCACTCCTCGGTCATCTTCATGAAGGCCGCCAGCATCAGCGCGTCCTTGGACCCGTAGTGGTAGCCGATGGAGGCGAGGTTGGCCCCGGAGGCGGCCACGATGTCGCGCGCGGTCGTGCGCACCCAGCCCTTGTCGAGCAGGCAGCGCTTGGCGCCTTCCAGCAGATCTTCGCGATGTCCCATGCGGACACCCTAGCCCGGCGCCATACACCCGTCCCATACGCCTGTCCCATACGCACGTCCCATACACTCGTCATAGACAAGCGTTTAAGACATCCGTATATTCCTCGGCATGACGAACCCCAGCGCACGCGCCGGGCGCCGGGAGTGGACGGCGTTCGCCGTGCTCCTGCTGCCCCTCCTCCTGGTCTCGATGGACGTCTCCGTCCTCTTCTTCGCGATGCCCGCCATCACCGGGCAGCTGGCCCCCACCAGCACCCAGCAGCTCTGGATCTTCGACAGTTACGCCTTCGCCCTCGCCGGCCTCCTGATCACCATGGGTTCGCTGGGCGACCGGATCGGCCGCCGCAAACTGCTGCTGTTCGGGGCCGCGGCCTTCGGCGCCGCGTCGGTCGCCGCCGCGTACGCACGGACCCCCGAGATGCTCATCGCGGCCCGGGCCGTGCTCGGCATCGGCGGGGCCACCCTGATGCCCAGCACCATGGGGCTGGTGCGCAACCTGTTCCGGGACGAGGCGGAGCGCACCAAGGCGATCGGCATCTGGTCCGGCGCCATGGCCGGCGGCATCGCGCTCGGCTCGGTGCTGGGCGGCGTGCTGCTGAAGTACTTCTGGTGGGGCTCGGCGTTCCTGATCAACGTGCCCGCGATGCTGCTGCTCCTGGCGCTCGCGCCGTTCCTGGTGCCGGAGTCCCGCGACCCGCGGCCGAGCCGGTTCGACCCGCTGAGCGCGGTGCTCTCGATGGGCGCGGTACTGCCCGTGATCTACGGCATCAAGCGGATCGCGGCCGACGGGCCCACGCCCGCCATGTCCCTGTGCATCGCGGCCGGGCTCTGCGTCGGCGCCCTCTTCGTGCACCGGCAGCGCAGCAACCCGGACGCCATGATCAGCCGGGAGCTCTTCCGGCACCGGGTCTTCGGCGCGGGCATCGGCATCAACACCCTCGCCGCCGTCGGCATGATGGGCTCGTCCTACTTCACCACCCAGTACCTGCAGGCCGTGCTGGGCAAGAGCCCGCTGGACGCCGCACTGTGGGGAGTGATCCCCTCGGTGGCGGTCGGCATCGCCGCGCCCGTGGCGGCCGGGGCGGGGCAGCGGACGGACAAGTCCCGTGTCATCGCGACCGGGTTCGGCATCGCCGCCCTCGGCTACGCCCTGCTCGTCCTGTGCGGCCCGCACTCCCTCGCGCTGACGCTGGTCGCCGCGGCCGTCATCGCCTGCGGGATCGTCGCCGTCATGGCGGTGGTCTCCGACATGGCCCTCGCCTCCGCGCCGGTGGAGAAGGCGGGTTCGGCCGCGGCCCTCCTGGAGACGGGACAGGAGTTCGGCGGTGCACTGGGCATGGCGGTCTTCGGCAGCATCGGCCTGGCGGTCTACCGCCGCGACGCCGACGCCGGACTGCCGGGCGGACTCCCCCACAGTGCCCACGAAACCCTCGGCGGTGCGGTGGCCGTGGCGCACCGGCTCCCCGGCCGGGCGGGCGGAGCGGTCCTCGCGACGGCGCGCGACGCCTTCGTCCACGGCATGCACGTCGCCGCCGTCGGCGGCATCGCGGTGCTGCTCCTCGGCGCGGTCGTCACACTCGTCGCACTGCGCCGCCGCGCGACGGTCGCCGTCCTCCCGGAACTCCCGGAACTCCCGGAACTCCCGGACCGGGACGCCGTTGCGACGCCGCGATGAACGGCTCCAGGCCGTCGAGCAGCCGGGCCAGTCCGAACTCGAACATCGAGTCCAGCGAGAACTCCTCGTCGGCCTCCCTGAACATCCGCTCGTAGACGGGGAAGTCGCCGGCGGCGAGGATCCGCTCCATGTCCGCGGTGCGGGTCTCGATCCACTCGTCGTGCGTCATCCCGGTGTCCTGCTCGGCGTCCGCCTCGTCCTCCAGGTTGACCGCGACGCCCCGCACGTAGCCGGCCACGGTGACCACGATGTGCAGCAACGCACCCGGGGCGAGGCCGAGTTCGTGGACCGGGCGCATCGCCCAGTCCATCTGCGCCATCGCGTTCGGCGACATCAGCGGGCGGGTGAAGGACATGGCCTTCGCCAGCCACGGGTGCCGGCGGTAGAGCGCCCACTGCGAGCGCGCGGACGCCTCCAGCCGGCCCCGCCAGTCCGTCGCGGCGCACACCGGGAGCCGCACGTCGCCGAAGACGGCGTCGGCCATCAGCTCGACGAGCTCGTCCTTGCCGGGCACGTGACGGTACAACGCCATGGTGGAGACGCCGAGTTCGGCGGCGATGGTGCGCATGGAGACGGCCGCGGAGCCGTCGGTGTCGGCGATGGAGACCGCGGTCCGCACGATGCGCTCCCGGGTGAGCGCCCCGCCGCCCGCCGCCCGGGACCTGCCCCGCCGGGCGCTCCGGCCGACGGCCCCGGACCGGACGTCCGGGGCGTCCACGACCGTGCCCACACCGGGCACGGCCCGGACGAGCCCCTCCTGCCGCAGCACGGCGAGGACCTTGGTGGCGGTGGCCATCGCCACCCCCCACTCCTGGGTGATCTGCCGCGTGGACGGCACCTTCTCCCCCGCGCGCAGCTCGCCGGAGGATATCCGCGCGCGGATCTCGGCGGCGATCCGGAGATAGGGCGGATCGGCGGACTGTCCTAGTGCACCCATGCGCAGCAGGGTACGCGCCCCGTCAGGGGCGCGGGGAACTGCGCGATCAGCCACGATGCGCCCGCAGTCGAGGTTCCCGGGGCTGCGCCCCGGACCCCTGGGGTGGTGCGTCGGCTGCGGACCGGCTGTGGCTGATCGCGCAGTTCCCCGCGCCCCTTCGGGGCGCGAAGCGCCCTAGTCGGTCAGGTCGACGGCGCGAGCCGAAACGGCGCCGATCTCCTCGGCGATATCCGCCAAAACAGCAGCCGGAATCGACTCGTCGACCGTAAGGGCGACCAACGCCTCGCCCCCCTCCGCCGCGCGAGCGACCTGCATTCCGGCGATGTTGATGCCCGCCTCGCCCAGCACCCGGCCCACGGTGCCGACGACGCCGGGACGGTCCTCGTAGCGCAGGAACGCCATGTGGTCGGTCATCGCCAGGTCCACGTCGTGCTCGCCGACGGCGACGATCTTCTGCAGGTGCTTGGGGCCGGAGAGCGTGCCGGAGATGGAGACCTCGCCGCCGCCGGACAGCGTGCCGCGCACGGTCACCACGTTGCGGTGGTCCGCCGACTCCGAGGCCGTCGTCAGCCGCACCTCGACACCGCGCTCCTGCGCGAACAGCGGCGCGTTGACGTACGACACGGTCTCGTCGACGATGTCCTCGAACACGCCCTTGAGCGCGGAGAGTTCGAGCACCTTCACGTCGTGCTGCGTGATCTCGCCGTACACCTCGACGTCGAGCCGGACCGCGACCTCGCCGGCCAGCGCCGTGAAGATACGGCCCAGCTTCTCCGCGAGCGGCAGCCCGGGCTTGACGTCCTCGGCGATGACGCCGCCCTGGACGTTGACCGCGTCCGGCACCAACTCGCCCGCCAGGGCCAGCCGTACGGACTTGGCGACGGCGATGCCCGCCTTCTCCTGGGCCTCGCCCGTGGAGGCGCCGAGGTGCGGGGTGGCGACCACGCTGTCGAACTCGAAGAGCGGGGAGTCCGTGCACGGCTCGACGGCGTACACGTCCAGGCCCGCACCCGCGACGCGGCCCTCCTTCAGCGCCGCCGCCAGCGCCGTCTCGTCGACGATGCCGCCGCGCGCGGCGTTGACGATCCGCACCGAGGGCTTGACCTTGCGCAGCGCCTCGTCGCCGATGAGCCCGATCGTCTCGGGCGTCTTGGGCAGGTGCACGGTGATGAAGTCGGCGGCCTCCAGCAGCTCGTCCAGCGAGACGAGCTTGACGCCCATCTGCGCGGCGCGCGCGGGCTGGACGTAGGGGTCGTACGCGACGATCTTCATGCCGAAGGCGGACATGCGCTGGGCCACCAGCACGCCGATGCGGCCCAGGCCCACGACGCCCAGGACCTTCTCGGAGAGCTCGACGCCCGTGTACTTCGACCGCTTCCACTCCCCGTTCTTCAGCGCGGAGTTGGCCTGCGGGATGTTGCGGGCGGTGGCGATCAGCAGACCGCAGGCCAGCTCGGCGGCGGTCACGATGTTGGAGGTCGGGGCGTTGACGACCATCACGCCGGCCTTGGTGGCGGCGGAGACGTCCACGTTGTCGAGGCCGACGCCGGCGCGGGCGACGACGCGCAGCTTCTTCGCGGCCGCGACGGCCTCCGCGTCGATCCGCGTCGCGGAGCGCACCAGGACGGCGTCCACATCGGCGATGGCGGGCAGGAGTTCGGCGCGGTCGGCACCGTTGCAGTGCCGGATGTCGAAGTCGGGGCCCAGGGCCTCGACGGTGGCGGGCGACAGCTCTTCGGCGATCAGCACGACGGGCTTGCGTGGCGAAGCAGGGCTCACGGGTCTCAGTCCTCACTGGTCCTTCGTCGGCGGGCCGTGTCCCGACGGTCCCGCAGACGGCGGTGAAGAAGGGGGCAGCCGCGTGGAAGACGCACGACGCTGTGAGCCTGACGCGTTGTGCTCCGCAGTGTATCGGGGTTGTCCCCGGGCCCGGCGCCGTTGCGGAAACGTCACCCCCGGGGGGCCGGGCGGGCGCGGAGCGGCCCGCCCGGCCGGCGGGGCTCACTCCTGGTCGTCGACCCAGCTCATGAGCTTGCGCAGCTTCTTGCCGGTGGTCTCCAGCAGGTGGTCCTGGTCGGCCTTCTTGTACTCGTTGTACTTGGGCAGGCCGGACTCGTACTCCTTCATCCAGTTGGCGGCGAAGGTGCCGTCCTGGATCTCGCCGAGGACCTTCTTCATCTCGGCCTTGGTGGCGTCGGTGACGATGCGCGGGCCGGTGACGTAGTCGCCCCACTCGGCCGTCTCGGAGACGGACCAGCGCATCTTCTCCAGGCCGCCCTCGTACATCAGGTCCACGATGAGCTTGAGCTCGTGCAGGCACTCGAAGTAGGCGATCTCCGGCTGGTAGCCGGCCTCGACGAGGGTCTCGAACCCGGCCTTGACGAGCGCCGAGGCGCCGCCGCACAGCACGGCCTGCTCGCCGAAGAGGTCGGTCTCGGTCTCCTCGGTGAAGGTGGTCTTGATGACGCCGGCCCGGGTGCCGCCGATGGCCTTGGCGTAGGAGAGGGCGAGCTTGAAGGCGTTGCCCGAGGCGTCCTGCTCGACGGCCGCGATGCACGGCACGCCGCGGCCCTCCTCGTACTGACGGCGCACCAGGTGGCCCGGGCCCTTGGGGGCGACCATGCAGACGTCGACGCCGGCCGGGGGCTTGATGAAGCCGAAGCGGATGTTGAAGCCGTGGCCGAAGAACAGGGCGTCGCCGTCCTTCAGGTGGTCCTTGACGGACTCCTCGTAGACCTTGGCCTGGATCGGGTCCGGGACCAGGATCATGATGACGTCGGCCTCGGCGGCGGCCTCGGCGGGGGTGACCACGCGCAGGCCCTGCTCCTCGGCCTTCACCTTGGACTTCGAGCCCTCGTGCAGGCCCACGCGGACGTCGACGCCCGAGTCGCGCAGGGACAGCGCGTGGGCGTGCCCCTGGCTGCCGTAGCCGAGAACCGCGACCTTGCGGCCCTGGATGATGGACAGATCGGCGTCGTTGTCGTAGAAGAGCTCGGCAGCCACGTGAGGTTTCTCCTTGTTCGCGGGTGTTGCGTCCCACCGTAGCGACGGAACGAGTATTGAGGGGCAGGGGGTACGCGCCCCGTAAGGGGCGCGGGGAACTGCGCGATCAGCCACGGACGACCCGCAGCCGAAGCACCGAACCCCAGTGGAACGTCAGGCGCTGCGGTCGAGCGCACGCAGGCTGCGGTCCGTGATGGACCGGGCGCCGCGCCCGATGGCGATGGTGCCGGACTGCACCAGCTCCTTGATGCCGTACGGCTCCAGCATCTTGAGCATCGCGCCGAGCTTCTCGCCGCCTCCGGTGGCCTCGATGGTGACGGCCTCCGGGGAGACGTCGACGGTCTTGGCGCGGAAGAGCTGGACGATCTCGGTGATCTGGGAGCGGGTCTCGTTGTCGGCGCGGACCTTCACCAGGACGAGTTCGCGCTGGACGGCCTGGCTGTCCTCCAGCTCGACGATCTTGAGCACGTTGACGAGCTTGTTGAGCTGCTTGGTGACCTGTTCCAGCGGCAGCGACTCGACGTTGACGACGATCGTGATGCGGGAGATGTCGGGGTGCTCGGTGACGCCGACGGCCAGCGAGTCGATGTTGAAGCCGCGCCGGGAGAACAGGGCGGCGATCCGGGCCAGGATGCCGGGGGTGTTCTCCACGAGGACGGAGAGCGTGTGCTTGGTCATGGGGTCGGTCTCCTCGCCTGTTCTCAGTCGTCCTCGGTGTCGCCGAAGTCCGGGCGGACGCCCCGGGCGGCGAGGATCTCGTCGTTGGAGGTGCCGGCGGCGACCATCGGCCAGACCATGGCGTCCTGGTGGACGATGAAGTCCACCACGACCGGGCGGTCGTTGATGGCGTTGGCCTCCTGGATGACCTTGTCCAGCTCGGCCGGGTCCTCGCAGCGCAGCCCCACGCAGCCCATCGCCTCGGCGAGCTTGACGAAGTCGGGGACGCGGGTGCCCGGCGCGGCCTCCGTGCCCAGCACGGTGTTGGAGTAGCGCTGGTTGTAGAACAGGGTCTGCCACTGCCGGACCATGCCCAGGGCGCCGTTGTTGATGATGGCGACCTTGACGGGGATGTTGTTGAGCGCGCAGGTGACCAGTTCCTGATTGGTCATCTGGAAGCAGCCGTCGCCGTCGATGGCCCAGACCGTGCGGTCCGGCATGCCGGCCTTGGCGCCCATCGCGGCGGGCACCGCGTAGCCCATGGTTCCGGCGCCGCCGGAGTTGAGCCAGGTCGCGGGCTGCTCGTAGTGGATGAAGTGGGCGGCCCACATCTGGTGCTGGCCGACGCCCGCGGCGTAGATGGTGTCCTTCGGGGCGAGTTCGCCGATGCGCTGGATGACCTGCTGCGGGGCGAGGGTGCCGTCGTCGGGCTGGTCGTAGCCGAGCGGGTACGTCTCGCGCCAGCGGTTCAGGTCCTCCCACCAGCCGGCGTGGTCGCCGCGGTGGCCCTCGGCGTGCTCGTGCTGGACGGCGACGATCAGGTCGGCCAGGACCTCGCGGGCGTCGCCGACGATGGGGACGTCGGCTGCGCGGTTCTTGCCGATCTCGGCGGGGTCGATGTCCGCGTGGACGATCTTGGCGTTCGGGGCGAAGGAGTCCAGCTTGCCGGTGACGCGGTCGTCGAAGCGGGCGCCGAGGGCGATGATCAGGTCGGACTTCTGCAGGGCGGTGACGGCGGCGACGGAGCCGTGCATGCCGGGCATGCCCAGGTGCTGGGGGTGGCTGTCGGGGAAGGCGCCCAGCGCCATCAGCGTGGTGGTGACGGGCGCGCCGGTCAGCTCGGCGAAGACCTTGAGCTCGGCGGTGGCCCGGGCCTTGAGGACGCCGCCGCCGACGTAGAGCACGGGGCGCCGGGCCTGGGTGATCAGCTTGGCCGCCTCGCGGATCTGCTTGGAGTGCGGCTTGGTGACCGGGCGGTAGCCGGGCAGGTCGGTGTGGGGCGGCCAGACGAAGGTGGTCCGGGCCTGGAGGGCGTCCTTGGCGATGTCGACGAGCACCGGTCCGGGACGTCCGGTGGAGGCGACGTGGAAGGCCTCGGCGATCGTCCGGGGGATCTCCGCCGGGTCCGTCACCAGCCAGTTGTGCTTGGTGATCGGCATGGTGATGCCGCAGATGTCGGCTTCCTGGAAGGCGTCCGTGCCGATCGCCTTGGAGGCGACCTGGCCGGTGATGGCGACCAGCGGGACGGAGTCCATGTGGGCGTCCGCGATCGGCGTGACCAGGTTGGTGGCGCCCGGGCCGGAGGTGGCCATGCACACCCCGACCCTGCCCGTGGCCTGCGCGTACCCGGTGGCGGCGTGGCCGGCGCCCTGCTCGTGGCGGACGAGGATGTGGCGGACCTTCGAGGAGTCCATCATCGGGTCGTAGGCGGGGAGGATGGCACCGCCCGGGATGCCGAACACGGTGTCGCACCCGACCTCCTCCAGCGCTCGGATGAGGGACTGCGCGCCCGTGACGTGCTCGACGGTGGCGGGCTGCTGCGCTCCGCCGTTACGGGCCCGCGGCTGCGGATGATGGGCCCCGGTGGCCTGCTCGGTCATCGACATTCTCTTCTCGAAGGATTCGACGGTTCGACGGTTGAGACGGATGGGATCGGCTGGGTCGGTGGAGGTGGCCGGGCCTTCGCCCGAACGCCCCCGGTGCAACAAAAAACCCCTCGTGCCGTAGGGCAAGCGAGGGGAGCGCGTCGGTGCGGTCAGCAGGACCTGAACGGGGCCTGCTTCAGCCGACGCGCTTTCCAAGTACGAGAATTCGGGTGCGCATGTCACTGACCCTCCCTCCGCTCCCCGCGGGGTGTCAAGTGGGTGGGACAGGCGTCTCATTATGTGAACGGAGCGGCGCGTGGGCCAGAGCGCCCGCACTGCCCACCGCACCCGAACGAACGGGCAGTGCGCCGCCCACCAGCAGCTCGTCCGGGCCGTCGGCAGAATCACCCGGAAGGGGGTACCCGCCGCGGTCCAGGGCCTGTCGCAGCCGGTGTTCGTCCAGGGCGCCGGCGAAGGCCTGGCCCTGGCCGTGGGTGCAGCCCATGGCGCGCAGGGCGCGGGCCTGCTCGGCGTCGTCCACGCCGTCGGCCACGGACTGCAGGCCGAGGTCGCCGGCGATCCGCAGCAGCCCTGCCGTGATCTTGTGCAGCCGGGCGGAATCGGCCACGCCGTCGACGAGCTCGCGGTCCAGCCGGAGCACGTCGACGGGCAGCCGCCGCAGGGCGCTCATGGCGGCGTAGCCGCTGCCGAAGCCGTCGAGCGCGATGCGGACGCCGAAGCGCCGCAGCCCCTCCAGCCGCCGTTCCAGCTCCTCGAGCGGCACCCGCGGGTCGCTGCAGGTGAGCTCCAGGACCAGGGCACCGGAGGGCAGGTCGTGGCGCAGGATGAGCTCCTCGACGTGCTTCTGCGGCAGCGCCCGGTCGAGCAGCCGGGCGGCGGACACGCGCACGTGGACGGGCACGGTGTGGCCCGCGCGGCGGCGGTGTGCGGCCTGCTCGACGGCCTTCTCCAGCGTCCAGCGGCCGAGTTCGGCCAGGGCTCCGCCGTCGCCGGGCCGGGCGTCGCCGCGCCCCGCCTCGCCGGCCCGCAGGAATTCGTCGGGGGTGAAGAGGATGCCCTGGGCCGAGCGCCAGCGGGGCTGGGCGGAGACGGCGGTGAGGCGGCCGGTGTCCAGCTCGACGACGGGCTGGTGCAGCAGGGCGAACTGGCCGTCGTGCAGGGCGGTGCGCAGCCGGGTGGCCTGTTCGGCGCGGCGCACCACCTCGGCCTGCATCTGCGGGGCGTAGAGCTCGACGCGCCCCTTGCCCGCCTGCTTGGCGCGGTACATGGCGAGGTCGGCGTTGCGCATGAGGGTGCCGGGGGTGATGCCCGGATCGGCGAAGGCGACGCCGATGCTGGCGTTGACGCGGACCTCGGTGCCGCCCTCGACCAGGTACGGCTGGGAGAGGGTGGCCCGCAGGCGGTCGGCGATCTCCAGGATGCGGTACTCGCGGGCGGCGGGGTCGCGGGTGCCGTCGCCGATGATGAGCGCGGCGAACTCGTCGCCCCCGAAGCGGGCGGTGCTGTCGCCGGCCCGCACCGAGTCCTGCAGCCGGCGGGCGGCCTGGACGAGCAGTTCGTCGCCGGCCTGGTGGCCGACGGAGTCGTTGACGGCCTTGAAGCCGTCCAGGTCGATGAAGAGCACGGCGGTGCCCGCGTCGGTCACTCTCCGGCCGGCCAGCGCCTGCTGCACGCGGCGGGTGAACAGGGCGCGGTTGGGCAGGTCGGTGAGCGGGTCGTGCTCGGCGGTGTGCTGCAACTGGGCCTGGAGCCGGACGCGTTCGGTGACGTCACGGCTGTTGAAGATGAGGCCGCCGTGGTGGCGGTTGACGGTGGACTCCACGTTGAGCCAGTCGCCATTGCCGGAGCGGAAGCGGCACTCGATGCGGGTGGTGGGCTCGTCGGCGGGGGGTGCGGCGAGGAAGCGGCGCACCTCGTGGACGACGCGGCCCAGGTCCTCCGGGTGGATCAGGGAGGCCAGTTCGGAGCCGATGAGCTCCTCGGCCTCGCGCCCGTAGACGCCGGCGGCGGCGGGGCTGACGTAACGCAGTATCCCGGTGGGCGCGGCGATCATGATGACGTCGCTGGAGCCCTGCACCAGGGAGCGGAAGTGGTTCTCCTTCTGCGCCAGTTCCTGGGTGAGCGAGATGTTGTCCAGCAGCATGATGCCCTGGCGCACGACGAGCGCCAGGACGACCGTGCAGCCGGTGAACAGCACGACGCGGTCGACGTGATGGCCGTCGAGCACGTTGTACAAAATGCCCAGGGTGCAGACGGCGGCCGCGAGGTACGGGGTGAGGGCGGCCAGCGAGCCGGCGATGGGCCGGCCGGAGTGCGGCACGGGACGGCTGCCGTCCTCGCCCTCCTCGCGGGCCACCCAGGGCGCGTAGGCCATGAGCATGTAGCCCGCGAACCAGCCCGCGTCCAGGATCTGGCCCGAGCGGTAGTGCTCGCGCAGCAGCGGCGAGGTGAACAGGGCGTCGCACAGGACCGTCAGTGCGAGGGCCGCGATCGCGGTGTTGATCGCGGAGCGGTTGGCGGACGAGCGCTTGAAGTGCAGCGCCAGCACCATCGACACCAGCACGATGTCCAGCAGCGGGTACGCCAGCGAGAGCGCGGCCTGCGCGACCGTCTCGCCGGCGAAGTGCGCGGTGTGCGCGAGGGCCAGGCTCCAGGACAGGGTCAGCAGCGAACCGCCGATGAGCCAGGAGTCGAGACCGAGACAGACCCAGCCGGCCCGGGTGACCGGACGGCGGGCGAGCACGAGCAGGCCGATGATGGCGGGCGGCGCGAAGAGCAGGAAGCAGAAGTCGGCCGGGGACGGGCTCGGCACGTGCCGCCCGAGGACGACCTCGTACCAGCCCCAGAAGAAGTTGCCGAAGCCGGCCATCGCGGAGGAGGCGGCGAACAGCAGCCAGGCGGGCCGGAACCGGCTGCTGTGGGTGCGCCCGTACCAGAAGCAGGAGGCGGCGGCGAGGCCCGCCGCGCCACTGAGCCCGAAGTCGCCCATGGTCAGGGCCAGCTCGGCCGATCCCCAGCCGAAGGCCGCGCCCGTGGCGTAGCCGCCGCAGACGAGGGCGAGGAGGAGCTGGGGGACCACCCCCGAGCCGGAGGCGGGCATCGTCCGCCGCGGCAGGGCCGCTCCGGAGGCGCTCACCGCGCCGCCTCCCCGGCCGGGGTCCCGGCGGGGACCGGGGGCGGGAGGAAGGGGTCCGAGGTCACCGGACAGTGGATGCGCGGTCCGTGCCCTTGCCGCGTCGGGTTGATCGTCCTTTGGCCGTGCATCGCCCGTCGCCCCCCTCGAGTTCCGGTACATCGCTGCGCCGTACGCTGCGCGGCGCAGCCCCCGGACCGGACGATACACCAGACTCGTCACTCAGGGACATAGCTCATATACATAGCGTAACTGGCTACGGGATTACGGATACACAGTGCAGTCAAATCGTGCCTCTACGTGGCATCAGTCCGCAGCGACTACGACATTCCGTAGAGGCTCGTCCAGTACAAATCTGGCCAGTTGATCGCGCAAGAGGGCCTTGGCACGTGAGAAATAGGCCGAACTCGGGCCACCCACATGGGGGGTGACGAGAACGCCGGGTGCACTCCACAGCGGGTGCCCCGGAGGCAGCGGCTCGGGGTCGGTGACGTCGAGCGCGGCCCGCAGCCGGCCGCTCTCCAGCTCGGCGAGCAGCGCCTCGGTGCGCACGACGGCGCCGCGGGCGACGTTCACCAGGAGGGCGCCGTCCTTCATCCGCGCGAGGAACCCGGCGTCGACGAGACCACGGGTCTCCTCGGTGAGCGGTGTTGCAAGGATCACCACATCCGCCTCGGGAAGCAGACCGGGCAAGGCGGAGACCGGATGCACCCGCCCGCGCTCGGTGGTCCGCGCAGAGCGCGCGACACGTGCCACCCGCGCGCACTCGAAGGGTGCGAGCCGGTCCTCGATGGCACTGCCGATCGAGCCGTACCCCACGATGAGGACGGACCGGTCCGCGAGCGACGCGCGGAACCCCTGCCGCCACTCCCCCGCGTCCTGGGCCCGGACGAACCCGGGGATGTCGCGCAGCGCGGCGAGCGTGAGGGTCAGGGCCAGCTCCGCGGTGCTCGCGTCGTGCAATCCTCGGGCGTTGCACAGCTTCGCCCCGGAGGGCAGCGAGGGCACGGCGGGCAGCAGGTGCTCGACGCCGGCCGTGAGCGCCTGCACCACCTTGACGTTCGGCATCAGGGACAGCGGGCGGGTGCAGGCCTCGGGGCCCTTCATGTAGGGCGAGGCGTAGAAGACGACGCGGGCCGGGTCGGTGGGGAAGTCGGGCTCGCCGTTCCAGTAGGCGTACTCCAGGCCGCCCGGGAGGTCCTCGATCTCCTCGGGCCGGATGGGCAGCCAGGCCAGGGGGCGGGCCGCGCGGGTCGTGGTACCGCTGTGATCTGCGCTCATGCCTGGAGGCTATGCGAAGGAGCGGTACCGGCAGAGGTTAGTTTGGGGGCGAGGAACGGGAGGGGATACGGGCGGTGGAGCGCAGGAGAATCGGTGCGACGGCACTCGAAGCGGGCGCCGTCGGACTCGGGTGCATGCCCATGCACTGGGCGTACACCGCCTCCCAGCGGAGCAGCGAGGGTTCACTGCGGACGATCCATGCGGCACTCGATGCCGGAACGTCCCTGCTGGACACGGCCGACATGTACGGGCCGTTCACCAACGAGCTGCTGCTGGGACGGGTGTTGCGGGAGCGACGCTCCGAGGCCTTCGTGGCGACCAAGTGCGGGCTGCTGGTGGGTGATCAGCACATCGTCGCCAACGGCCGGCCCGGCTATGTGAAGCGCGCGTGCGACGCCTCGCTGCGCCGGCTGCAGACCGATGTGATCGATCTCTACCAGCTGCACCGGCCCGACCCCGAGGTGCCGGTCGAGGAGACCTGGGGGGCGATGGCCGACCTGGTCTCCGCGGGCAAGGTGCGCGCCCTGGGCTGGTCCGCGGTCGGGGCACGCGCCCAGCGCCGCAAGGGGCTGCGGTCCGGCGCACCCCCGGCGGGGATGTACGACGCGACGATCCGCCAGCTCGACCGCATCCAACAGGTCTTCCCCGTCAGCAGTGTTCAGGCCGAGCTGTCGGTGTGGTCGCGGGAGGCGCTGGACCGGCTGATGCCGTGGTGCTCCTCGCGCGGCGTGGGGCTGCTGGCCGCGATGCCGCTGGGCAACGGCTTCCTGAGCGGCACCCTCACCCCCGGCCAGGGCTTCGAGCCGGAGGACGTCCGGGCGCGGCACCCGCGCTTCACCGCGGAGATGATGGCCGCCAACCAGCCGGTCGTGGCCGGGCTGCGGCGCGTGGCCCGGCGCCACGACGCCTCCGCGGCACAGGTCGCCCTGGCCTGGGTGCTGGCCCAGGGCCGGCACGTCATACCGGTGCCGGGCACCAAGAAGGCCGCGTGGGCGGTGCAGAACGCGGGCGCCGCCGAACTGCGCCTGACGGACCAGGACTTCGCGGAGATAGCCGCGCTGCCGAAGGCCATGGGGTCGTGGGACTGAGCGGGTGTTTACCGAGCGGGTGTTTCACTGGAGGGAGCCACAATGAATGGGGGCTCCCGTGTTCAACGTGTTCGAAGAGATCTTCGCGCCGGGGCGCAAGCACACCGAAGAGGAGCACAACCGGCTCGAACTGACGCGTGAGGACGTGGGCGACGGGGATCCCGCCCGGGGGCCGGTCGACCTGGACTCGGGGCACGTCGTCATACGGCCTCGGCAGGCGGGACCGGCGAGCTGAACAGCCGCAGCCGGTGCGCCGTCGCGGCGGCCTCGCCGCGGCCCGAGACGCCCAGCTTGGCAAGGATGTTGGAGACGTGCACGCTCACCGTCTTCGGCGAGATGAACAGCTCCTCGGCTATCCGCCCGTTGCTGTGCCCCAGCGCCACCAGGCGCAGGACGTCGCGCTCGCGCGGGGTGAGGCCGAGGCCGTCGCCTGCCTGCCGCTTCCCGCCCAGGGGCAGCCGGGCCCGCCGCGCCAGCAGTTCGACGGCCTCGCGCAGCGGCCGGGCGCCCAGCTGCACGGCGGTGGCGTGGGCCGCGGCCAGTGGTTCGGCGGCTCCCCCTCCGCCTGCGCCCAGCAGGGAGGCGGCCCAGCGGTACCGGGCGCGGGCGAGCTCGTAGGGCCGGTCGAGCTGCTCGAAGGCGGCCACCGCGGCGGCCCAGGCCTCCGGGTCGTCCCGCCCCTCCGCGCGCAGGAGTTCGGCCTCCAGGAAGAGCCCGTGGGCCTGCCACACCGGTATGAACCGCGGCAGGCGCTTGGCGGCGGCCCGGATACCGTCGAGGACCGCGGCCCGGCCCTGCTCGGCCCCCGGCAGTCCATGCGCGTCCGCCTCGGCCGTGGCCGCTGCGATCAGCAGGGGCCAGGCGTAGCGCTGGGCGGCGGCCGGCAGGCCCGGGCGCAGGGTCTCGTCGAGCGCGGCGCGGGCGTCGGCCAACCGGCCGCGGGCGGCGGCCAGTTCCAGGGTGCAGTGGCCGAAGGGGATCTCGTACTGCGGCTGCGGGTCGTGCGTGCCGTAGTGCGCGCGGGCCGCGGCCAGTTCACGCTCGGCCGTGTCCCACTCGCCGCGCGCGAGAGCCAGCATCACGAAGCGCTTGGCCACCGCGCCCCGGGGCATGCGGGTCTGCGCCAGGCGCAGCGCCTCGCAGGCCGCCGCCTCCGCCTCCGGCCAACGGCCCAGCGAATACAGGGAACAGGCCCTGTTGCCGTGGACCCAGGCCGTCGAATCGCGCAGGCCGAACCGGTGCAGCACCTCGACGCCCTCGTCCGCGACGGCGACGGCCTCCGCGGAACGGCCCACGCCCTCCAGGGCCGAGGAGAGGTTGGTGTAGCAGCGCCCCAGGACCTGGACCTCCCCGAGCTCGACGGCCCGGGCGCAGACGGCGCGCATCTCGGCCAGGCCGCCCTCGACGTCCCCCGAGTCGATCCGGTGCCCGCCCAGGGTGAGCCGGGCGTTGAGGCCCGTGCCCTCGGCCCCGACGAGCCGCGCCAGCTCGACCGCCTGCTCGGCGGTGGCGTAACTCTCCGGGCCCGGGGTGTGGACCGCGCTCCAGGCGGCGGCCTGCGCCACCACTTCGGCGTGCACCGGGGACGGCGGCAGGCCCCGGACCAGCTCCTGCGCCCGGACGAGCGCCGCCCTGCCGTCGCCGCGCGCCAGGCCCTCCGCCGCCTTGCCCCGGTGGGTCCAGAACCAGGCCGCGCGCAGCGGGTCCTTGGTCTCGTCCAGCATGCGCAGCGCCTTCCTTGCCACGGCCAGCGAGCGCTCGCGCTCCCCCGACATGTGTGCGGCGACCACGATCTCCGCCAGCAGGTCGAGCCGGCGCAGCGCCTCGTCGTCACAGCCGCACGCGGGATAGACGTCCGCGTGGTCGAACGGCCGCTGCGCCTCGCGGACCTCCTTCGGGACGTCCTCCCACAGTTCCAGCGCGCGCTCCAGCAGGCGCAGTTGCTCGGTGTAGGCGTAGCGCCTGCGGGCGTGCACGGCGGCGGCGAGCACGGCGGGCAGCGCCTTGGCCGGATCGTGCGCGTGGTACCAGTGGCTGGCGAGCCGGGCCGGGAGCTCGTCGGCCCGGACGAGGCCCGGGTTCTCCTCCAGGGCGTGCGCATAGCGCCTGTTGAGGCGGGAGCGCTCGCCGGGCAGCAGGTCGTCGACGACGGCCTCGCGCACCAGGGCGTGCCGGAAGCGGTAGCCGTCGCCGTCCGGGGTGGGCCGCAGGATGCCGGCGCCCACGGCCGCGCGCAGCGCCTCGATCAGCTCGTCCTCGCCGAGGCCCGCGACCGCGTGCAGCAGCTCGAACTCGACGGCGGAGCCGCCCGCGGCGGCGATGCGGGCCACGCGCTGGGCGTCCTCGGGGAGCGCCTCGACACGGACCAGCAGCAGATCGCGCAGGGAGGTGCTGAGCCCGCCCGGGCAGCCGTCGGCCAGTGAGGCCGCGATCTCCTCGACGAAGAAGGCGTTGCCGTCGGAGCGTGCGAAGACCCGGTCCAGCACGTCCCGTTCGGGCTGGCTGCCGCCTGCGATGCCTGCCAGCTGGGCACGCACCTCGGCACGGGTGAAACGGCCGAGTTCGATCCGGTGCAGGGAGCGCATCCGGTCGAGCTCGGCGAGGAAGGGGCGCAGCGGATGGCGCCGGTGGATGTCGTCGGAGCGGTAGGTGGTGACGATGAGCAGGCGTGCGCTGTGCAGCGAGCGGAAGAGGTAGCCGAGGAGCTCACGCGTGGAGCGGTCGGCCCAGTGCAGGTCCTCCACGGCGAGGACGAGCGTGCGGTCGGCGGTGAGGCGTTCCAGCAGCCGGGCGGTGAGCTCGAAGAGCCGGGCGCGGCCGTCCTCGTCGTGCGACTCGCGGGCGGTCTCGCCCAGTTCGGGCAGGAGACGGGCGAGCTCGCCCTCGTGCCCGGCGGCGGCCCGGGCCAGGGCCTCGCCGACCTGGCGGTGCAGGGCGCGCAGGGCGGTGGCCAGGGGCGCGAACGGCAGGCCGTCCTCGCCGATCTCGACGCATCCGCCGGTCGCGGTGACGGCCCCGGCGGCCGCGGCGCCGGCCAGGAACTCCTCGACGAGGCGCGTCTTGCCGACGCCCGCCTCGCCGCCGACGAGCACGGCCTGGGGCTCGCCGGCGGCTGCGCGCTCCAGCGCGTCGGCGAGCGTGTCGAGTTCGTCGGAACGGCCGACGAACACGGGGCTGACGGAGGTCTTCTGCACGTCGCCGAGCATGGCACACGGCGCCGACATCAGGCGGCGAGGGCGAAGCGGGGACGCCGCCGGGGGCGGCGGGTCCTGCGGGTTGCGCGGGCCTCGCGGGCGAGGCGGGCCTCGGCGGCCTTGCGGATCAGCTCGGCGGCGCGGATCTGGTGGAGCTCGTAGTGGACGAACACGGGTTTCCCCCTTCGGGATTCGGCTTCGTCGAGAAGCCTCGTCCCTAAGGAGGGGGCGGGGGCATTGGGCAGGTGCCTTATCTGCAGGTGGCGGGGCCTTAGCGCCCGTCAGGGGCGCGGGGAACTGCGCGACCAGCCCCCACCGGCCCGCAGCCGACGCACCACCCCCAGGGGTCCGGGGCGAAGCCCCGCGAAGGCCACGTTGATCTCTAACAGGCCGATGTCGTCGAT
>NZ_JBSFWU010000123.1:0-20058 GCF_053594995.1 Streptomyces sp. NPDC002536 | reverse complement strand
GCCAGCCGCACGAGCTGCTTGCGAGCGAGCCCATCCGCCGGGTGACCACGGGCGACCTGCGAATTGAGGGCGGGCGCGAGGCCGCCCGGCGGCGGCGCCGCGGCGGCAGCGTGTCGCTCGGCGACGCGGACGTCGTATCGGTGGGACCGGCCTGGGCGCTGGAAGCGCCACTGGCCTCGGTGGGCTCAATGGAATCGAGCATGCGGGCGGTTCTCCCGTCACGCTCCCGGGCGCCGCGTCGTGTTCCGGCCCGCCGGCCCGCGTGATGAGCGCGGAACCGCCGTCCGGGGCGCGGTCGCCGCACGGGAGCTGTCGTCTCGCTCGCCGGGGCCGAGTCTCGTCGGCACCGGCGAAAGTCTCCTGGTCAGTGCGCCGGCCGGACCGGGTGGCTCCCTGGTGGATCGGCGGCGCGTTCGACGGCCGTCCTTACGCGGGACCTTCCGGCACCTGCTGCGCGGCGCTCGGTCCGGCGGCCGTGGGTGGGGCGGCCGGGGTGGCGTCGCGGTCGGGCGCGAGCGGATCGGTCACCGTGCCGGACTCCTCATCGAGCAGCCCCTGCGCCAGCCTGGTCACCGCTGCGGGGACCGGCGGCGCCAGGTCGGCCACAGCGCGGAGACCGGACAGGACGTCGTCGGGTCGTACGGCGGGTGTCTCATGCCGAACAACCAGCCGCAGTATCGCACAGGCTCCGTCACCGGGCCTATCGGCCGGAGCTTCGAGCGCCTCGAGTCGGGTCACCGCGGCACGGGCGTCGAAGGTCCGCACGCCGTTTTTGGTGCGGCGCTGCACCTCCACGTTCTCCGCCGCGAGGAAGGCGGCCACGGCGCGCCCGGCCTCGGCCGGCTCGACGCCGTCGAGCCGCAGCTCCCACACCGAGGCCTGCAGCCGGTCGGCGAAGGCGGAGGTGCGGGCCTCCACCGCGTCGACGATGTCGAGCCCGTCGGGCAGCGACTCGTCGAGCAGCTCGCGCAGGCGGGCGGGGTCGCGCACCTCGGCGAGCTGGATCTCCAGGTACTCGGCCTCGCTGCCGGTACCGGTCGGTGCGGCGTTGGCGTACGACACCTTCGGGTGCGGGGTGAAGCCGGCCGAGTACGCCATGGGCACCTCGGCCCGGCGCAGAGCCCGCTCGAAGGCGCGCTGGAAGTCGCGGTGGCTGGTGAACCGGAGGCGGCCGCGCTTGGTGTAGCGCAGGCGAATGCGCTGCACCGCGGGTGCGGGCGGCGGGCCTTCGGGCTGTCGCTTGCCCAGTGTCTTCAGTCCTTCGTGAGTTGCGGTCGTACTGCTACCTAGAGTACGTGCCACGAAGGCCCCGCCGGTCCGGCGGGGCCTTCGTGGGAACAGGCGTGCTACTTCACCACGGTCAACGGGAGAAGCTTCTTGCCGGTGGGGCCGATCTGGATCTCGGTCTGCATCTGCGGGCACACGCCGCAGTCGAAGCAGGGGGTCCAGCGGCAGTCCTCGACCTCGGTCTCGTCGAGGGCGTCCTGCCAGTCCTCCCAGAGCCAGTCCTTGTCGAGACCGGAGTCCAGGTGGTCCCAGGGCAGGACCTCCTCGTACGTGCGCTCGCGGGTCGTGTACCAGTCGACGTCCACGCCCTGCGGGGGCAGCGTCTTCCCGGCGCACTCCATCCAGCGGTCGTACGAGAAGTGCTCGCGCCAGCCGTCGAAGCGGCCGCCGGACTCGTAGACCGCGCGGATGACCGAGCCGAGGCGGCGGTCGCCGCGGGAGAGCAGGCCCTCGACGATGCCGGGCTTGCCGTCGTGGTAGCGGAAGCCGATCGAACGGCCGTACTTCTTGTCGCCGCGGATCTTGTCGCGCAGCTTCGCCAGGCGCGCGTCGGTCTCCTCGGCGGACAGCTGCGGCGCCCACTGGAACGGCGTGTGCGGCTTGGGCACGAAGCCGCCGATCGACACCGTGCAGCGGATGTCGTTGGACTTCGAGACCTCGCGGCCCTTCTGGATGACGTTCATCGCCATGTCGGCGATCTGCAGCACGTCCTCGTCGGTCTCCGTGGGCAGGCCGCACATGAAGTACAGCTTCACCTGGCGCCAGCCGTTGCCGTACGCGGTCGCGACGGTCCGGATGAGGTCCTCTTCCGAGACCATCTTGTTGATGACCTTGCGCATGCGCTCGGAGCCGCCCTCGGGGGCGAAGGTCAGACCGGAGCGACGGCCGTTGCGGGTCAGCTCGTTGGCCAGGTCGACGTTGAAGGCGTCCACGCGGGTCGACGGCAGGGAGAGGCCGATCTTGTCGTCCTCGTACCGGTCGGCCAGGCCCTTGGCGACGTCGCCGATCTCGGTGTGGTCGGCGGAGGACAGCGACAGCAGGCCGACCTCCTCGAAGCCGGTCGCCTTGAGGCCCTTCTCGACCATCTCGCCGATGCCGGTGATGCTGCGCTCGCGCACCGGGCGCGTGATCATGCCGGCCTGGCAGAAGCGGCAGCCGCGGGTGCAGCCGCGGAAGATCTCGACGGACATCCGCTCGTGCACGGTCTCGGCGAGCGGGACGAGCGGCTGCTTCGGGTAGGGCCACTCGTCGAGGTCCATGACGGTGTGCTTGGACACACGCCACGGCACGCCGGAGCGGTTGGGCACGACGCGGCCGATGCGGCCGTCGGCCAGGTACTCCACGTCGTAGAACCGGGGGACGTACACGCCGCCCGTCCTCGCGAGACGGAACAGCAGTTCGTCGCGCCCGCCCGGGCGGCCCTCGCTCTTCCAGGCCCGGATGATCTCGGTAATCTCCAGGACGGCCTGCTCGCCGTCGCCGATGACGGCGCAGTCGATGAAGTCGGCGATCGGCTCGGGGTTGAACGCGGCGTGGCCGCCCGCCAGCACGATCGGGTCGTCGAGGCCGCGGTCCTTGGCCTCCAGCGGGATGCCGGACAGGTCCAGGGCCGCGAGCATGTTGGTGTAGCCGAGCTCGGTGGAGAAGCTCAGGCCGAAGACGTCGAAGGCCTTGACCGGCCGGTGCGCGTCCACGGTGAACTGCGGCACGTCGTGCTCGCGCATCAGCGCCTCGAGGTCCGGCCACACGCTGTAGGTGCGCTCGGCGAGGACGCCCTCGCGCTCGTTGAGGACCTCGTACAGGATCATGACGCCCTGGTTGGGCAGTCCGACCTCGTAGGCGTCGGGGTACATGAGTGCCCAGCGCACGTCGCACTCGTCCCAGGGCTTGACGGTGGAGTTGAGCTCTCCGCCGACGTACTGGATGGGCTTCTGGACGTGCGGAAGAAGCGCTTCCAGGCGCGGGAAGACCGACTCGACAGGCATCGCGATGTCTCTCATGAGCGGACAGGGGGGACCCTCAAGGGTAACGCGCCGCAGAAGTCGCCCCTGACGCGTCAAGCGAGCCCCGCCCGCCACCGCTTGTCCGACGCCTCCGCCCACAGGCCGGGCAGCTCGCGCTCGTCCTGCGCGGCCTGCTGCTCCTCGCGCCCGTACAGCAGCCCGAACGTGAACGTCGGCTCCCCGGCGCCGTGCGCCTGGTCGACTATCTCGCGCAGGGCGCCCCGGGCCATCACGCTGTCCTGGTGGTCGCCCAGGAGGGTCTGGACGGACTTCATCTGCCGCGCGAAGCGCCGGGCCGCTCCGCCCAGCGCAGGGGTGGCCGCCTCGGCCGCGTAGCGGGCGCGCTTGGCGGCCTTGCGGGCGTCGTGCAGGGCGGTGTCACGGCCGGGTCCGGGGCCGGCGGCGAGGGCCGCGTCGATGCGGGTGGCCAGCCGGCCGTAGTCGCCGAGGACGGCCTTGGCCAGGACGGGCCGCGGCGGGCGGGCGGCGGCCGGGCGCAGCGGCGGGTCGGCGAGGAGGGCGTCGAGCGCGTCGAGCAGGGCGAGGTAGCGCTTGCTGTCGAGCACTTCGGCCAGCCGCCGGCGCGACCCGGCGCGGCGGCCGCCGGACCAGGCGCGCAGCCGGGCGCGGGCGGGGCCGCGGACGAGGGCGCGCGGCACCTCGTCCAGGCGCTGCCGCAGCCGGTCGGCGAGGACTTCGCGGTCGCGGTCGACGCCCAGCTCGGCGGCGAGCCACTTGAGCTCCTCGCCGAGCGGGTCCGTGGCCCGCCGGTCGAGGACCTTGCGGTACGAGCGGAAGGCGCCGCGCAGCCGTCTCGTGGCGACCCGCATCTGGTGGACGGCGTCCTCGGTGCCGCGGCGGGCGCCGGGGTCCAGGGCGACGACGGCCTCGACCTGCTGCCGCAGATAGTCCAGGACGTGGTCGCCGGCGGAGGCTCTGCCCCCGGCGGGCCTGCGTTCCTCGGCCGCGGCGGCGGCTGCGGTGCCCAGGGCGCGGGAGAGCTTGGAGGGGGCCTTCGAGCGGCGCAGCCCGGCCTTGCGCAGGCGGGGTTCGAGCGCGTCGAAGAGGCCGGGACCGGTGCCCTCGGCCAGCTCGATCTCGTACTCGGTCCACTTGGTGCCGCTCTCGCCGTCCCGCAGGCGGACGGCGCGCACGCGGTCCTCGGTCGCCTCGGCGAGCAGCGTGCCGTGTTCGTCCAGCAGGTGCAGCACCCGGCGGCGGCTGGTGATGCGGACGAGCGGGGTGAGGGCCGAGTCGCGGGTGCGGGAGCGGACGAGGGCGGCGAGGGTGCGGGGGACGCGGGCGGAGAGGGGGGCGCGGATCTCGTCGCGCACTCCCTCGGCGACGGGGAGCTTGAGGTGCCAGCCCGCGTCGGTGCCGCCGGTGCGGCGGCGGAGGGTGATGCCCGCGGCAAGGAGCCGGCGGTCGGCGGTGTCGTAGTAGACGGCGTCCAGTTCCTGCGTCCCCCGGTCGGTGACGGTGGCGACGGGCGCGGCCCCGCTCAGGTCGGGGAACCGGGCCGCGCCCGTATCGTCTCCGGCTTCGTACTTCCGCTCGATCTCTCGCACGGTGTCCGCCATAGGGCGAAATCTAGTGCTCCGGAAGCCCGAGCGGCAGTCCCCGTACCGTCCTCTATGCCGTCACCGGCCGCTGCACCTTGATCGACTGGAGCAGGCCGACGGCGATCCACGCGGCGAACATGGAGGAGCCGCCGTAGGAGACGAAGGGCAGCGGCAGGCCCGTCACGGGCATGATGCCGAGCGTCATGCCGATGTTCTCGAAGCTCTGGAAGGCGAACCAGCCGACGATCCCGGCGGCCACGATCGATCCGTAGAGATCCCCGGCCTCGCGGGCGATCCGGCAGGCGCGCCAGAGCACGACGCCGAGCAACAGGATGACGGCCCCAGCACCGATGAAGCCGAGCTCCTCCCCCGCCACGGTGAAGATGAAGTCGGTCTGCTGCTCGGGGACGAACCGGCCGGTGGTCTGGGGGCCGTGGAAGAGGCCGGAGCCGGTCAGGCCGCCCGAACCGATGGCGATCCGGGCCTGGTTGGTGTTGTAGCCGACGCCGGTGGGGTCGAGGGCGGGGTTGGCGAAGGCGGCGAAACGGTTGATCTGGTAGGTGTCGAGGATCCCGAGCCGCCAGACGAGGAGACAGCCCGCGACGCCCGCGCCGAGCAGGCCCAGGAGCCAGCGCCGGGAGGCTCCGGAGGCGAGCAGCACGGCGAGCACGATCACCACGAGCACCATCACGGAACCCAGGTCGGGCATCAGCAGGATGACGAGCGTGGGCAGGGCGGCCACGCCCAGCGCCCGGACGACGGCGCGGCCGTCGGGGTGGCGCTGTTCGCC
Organism: Streptomyces sp. NPDC002536; assembly: GCF_053594995.1. NCBI lineage: Bacteria > Bacillati > Actinomycetota > Actinomycetes > Kitasatosporales > Streptomycetaceae > Streptomyces > Streptomyces sp. NPDC002536. Next base: position 14,416 of record NZ_JBSFWU010000123.1, on the reverse strand, counting down.
GGAGTCCACCTTGGCGGCCAGCATCATGGCCATGCCCAGCGCGATGGTGATCTTGGTGAACTCGGAGGGCTGGACGGAGAATCCGCCGCCGAGCCGGATCCAGGAGCGGGCGCCGTTGATGGTGGCGCCGAGCGGGGTGAGCACGGCGGCCGTGCAGAGCACCGAGGCCGCGTAGAGCAGCGGGACCGCGCCGCGCAGCCGGTGGTGGCCGAGCCGGACGACGCCGAAGGCGAGGGCGAGCCCGATGCCGGTGTTGAGGATGTTGCGCAGCAGGAAGTAGGAGGGGTCGCCGTGGGTGAGCTCGGTACGGCCGCGGGTGGCGGAGTGGACGAGCAGGGTGCTGATGCCGCAGAGGGTGAGGGCGGCGAGCAGCATCACCCAGTCGAGGCGGCGCACGACGGAGTCGCGGGCGGTCAGCCGGGACCAGACGCCGCGCTCGGGTATGAGCCGGCGGACCGGCGGGTGGCCAAGGAGGGTCACCGGCCGTCCTCCCTTCTGCCGGGCGAGGCGGACGGGCCGTCGGACGGGGACGGGGAGCCGGAGGACGAGGACGGGGAGTCCGAGGACGACGCGGAGGGCGACGGCGAGGGCGCGTCGATGTGCTGGGCCTCGATGCTGCCGTCCTTCTCGATCTTCGGCAGCCGGGCCTCCGGGCGCGGCAGGAGCGCCTTCTTCTCGTCGACCTTGCCCTGCCCGTCCACCCCGTAGAGGGCGTTGTAGATGTTGCGCACGGCGGGCCCGGAGGCGCCGGAGCCGGTGCCGCCCTGGGAGATCGTCATCACGACCGTGTAGTCGGAGGTGTAGGTGGCGAACCAGGAGGTGGTCTGCTTGCCGTAGACCTCGGCGGTACCGGTCTTGGCGTGCATGGGGATCTGCTTCTGCGGCCAGCCCTGGAACCGCCAGGCCGCGGTGCCCTGGGTGGCCACGCCCGCGAGCGCCCCGTCGATCTGGTCGCGCAGCTTGGCATCGAAGGGCAGCCGGCCGTGCGAGGTGGGCTTGATCTCGCGGACGTGCTTGCCGTCGGGGCTGACGATGGCCTTGCCGACGCTGGGGTTGTAGAGGGTGCCGCCGTTGCTGATGGCCGCGTAGATGGTGGCCATCTGGATGGGCGTGACGAGCGTGTCGCCCTGGCCGATCGAGTAGTTGACGGAGTCACCGGCGCGCATCCGCATGCCGGACTCACAGTTCTCCTTGGCAATCTTCCCGGCGTAGCTGTCGTCGGTCTTGCCCTGCTTGCACCAGGACTCCTGGTTGGCGTCCCAGTACCGCTTCTTCCACTCGCGGTCCGGGACCCGGCCGCGGACCTCGCCCGGCAGGTCGATGCCGGTCTCCTTGCCGAGGCCGAACTGGTGGGCGGTCTTGTAGAACCAGTCCGCGGGGTGCTTGGGGTTGTTGCCGCCGTCCTTCTGCCACTGGCGGTAGGCCAGGTCGTAGAAGACGGTGTCGCAGGAGACCTCCAGGGCCTGGCCGAGGTCGATGGGCCCGTAGCCCTTGGACTCGTAGTTCTGGAAGACCTGGTTGCCGATGCTGTACGAGCTGGAGCAGTTGTAGTGGTCGGTGAAGGGGTTGCCGGCGGCGACGGCGGCGGTCGTGGAGATCACCTTGAAGATGGAGCCGGGGGCCGCCTGGCCCTGGATCGCCCGGTTGAGCAGCGGGTAGTTCGAGTCCTGCCCGGTGAGCGCCTTGTAGTCCTTGGCGGAGATGCCGCCGACCCAGGCGTTGGGGTCGTAGGTGGGGTTGGAGGCCATGGCCACCACGCGCCCGGTCCTCGACTCCATGACGACGACGGCTCCGGCGTCGGCCTTGTAGGTGGTGCCGGTGTTGCGGTCGACCTCCTTGCGGGCGTCCTTCATCGCCTGGTCCAGCTCGCGTTCCGCTATGGCCTGCACACGGGCGTCGATGCTGGTGACGATGTTGGCGCCGGGCACGGCCTTGTCGCTCCTGGCCTTGCCGATGACGCGGCCGAGGTTGTCGACCTCGTAACGGGTGACGCCGGCCTTGCCGCGCAGGTCGCCGTCGTACTGCCGCTCCAGACCCGAGCGGCCGACCTGGTCGGAGCTCATCAGCGGGGTGCTGGTCTTCTTGGCCTCCTTGACCTCGTCGTCGGTGACGGGCGAGAGGTAGCCGAGGACCTGGGCCGTGTTGGAGCCGCCGGGGCCGCTGTAGCGGCGCACGGCGGTGGGTTCGGCGGTGATGCCGGGGAAGTCCTCGGCGCGCTCGCGGATCTGCAGGGCCTGCTGGGTGGTGGCCTGGTCGGTGACCGGGATCGGCTGGTACGGGGAGCCGGCCCAGCACGGCTTGGGGGTCTTGGCGTCGCACAGCCGCACCTTGGCCGCGAGCTCCTCGGTCGGCATGCCCAGCACCCCGGCGAGACGGCCGAGGACGGACTTGCCCTTGTCCTTCATCCGCATCAGGTCGGTGCGGTTGGCGGAGACGACCAGGCGGGTCTCGTTGTCGGCGAGCGGCACTCCGCGGGCGTCGAGGATCGAGCCGCGGGTGGCGGGGGCGACGACCTGCTGGATGTGGTTGTTGGCGGCCTCGGCGGTGTACTGGTCGCCGTTGCGGATCTGCAGGTACCAGAGACGGCCGCCGAGGGTGAGCAGAAGCGAGACGACGAGGATCTGAAGGATGATCAGGCGGATCGTGACCCGTGAGACCCGCCCGCTCTCCGGCACCTTGGGCACCTTGCTCACAGCCGCTTGACCCCCTTCACACCCTTGATGCCCTTGATCCGCCCCGGCCTGCGCACCGACGTGAGCATGCCCGGGCTGCGCCGGCCGCCGATGCCGCCGCCCCGGCCGCCGCGGAAGGCGCTGCGCAGCCCGCCGCGGAAGCCGCCGCTGGAGACCCGGAAGCTGCCGCCGGACATCCGGCCGTACCCGCCGTCGCCCGCGCCCGCCGTGACGGGCGTGCCGTCGCCGGTGAGCGCGTCGCCCACGGTGCGCCGGGCCAGTGCCATGATCACCGGCACGGTGAAGGGGGCGAGCAGCAGGTCGTAGAGCGCGGCGGTGAACACCAGCCCGGTGAGGCCCACATGGCGGGCGGCGGTGTCGCCGACGAGGGCGCCGACGCCCGCGTAGAGCAGGGTGGAGACGACGGCCGCGCCCGCCACGACGACCATGGGCAGGGTGGCCGAACGCAGCTGCCCGCTCTCGGGTTTGGCGAGGCCGACGAGGTAGCCGACGACGCACAGCACCAGGGCGTAGCGGCCGGTGGCGTGGTCGGCGGGCGGCGCGAGGTCGGCGAGCAGCCCGGCGCCGAAGCCGACGAGGGCGCCGGCGGTGTGCCCGTAGACCAAGCCGAGCCCGACGACCACGAGGAGCAGCAGGTCGGGGACGGCTCCGGGCAGATGCAGCCGGGCGAAGACGCTCACCTGCACGACGAGGGCCACCATCACGAGCACCGTCGAGAGCAGGATCCGGTTGAGACGCATCGTCAGTCCTGGGGTCAATCGCTCGGGGAGGCGGAGGGTGCGGGGGAAGCCGTGACGGTCACGGTGGGGGCGGGCTTGGGGGCTTCCGGCTTGGGCGGCAGGACGGTGTCGCGCGGGTCCTCGCGGGGCGGCTGGACGACGACGCCGACGAGGTCGAGCTTGCTGAAGCCGACGAAGGGACGCACCTGGAGGGTGCGGGTCAGCCCGCCGCCGGAGGGCTCGACGCGGACGACCTCGCCGACGGGGACGCCGGGGACGAAGGGCTTGTCCCTGCTGGAGCCGAAGGTCACCAGGCGGTCGCCGCGGTGCACGGAGGCCTTGCCGTTGAGGAGTTCGACGCGCAGGGTGCTGTCTCCCTGGCCGTTGGCGAAGCCGAGTTCGCCGCTCTTCTCCATGCGGGTGCCGACGGTGAACTTGGGGTCGCTGGCGAGCAGCACGGTGGAGGTGGAGGGGGCGACGGTGGTGACGCGGCCGACGAGGCCGTCGCCGTTCATGACGGTCATGTCGCGCTTGACGCCGTCGTTGCTGCCGATGTCGATCGTGACGGTCCAGGAGAAGCCCTGGGCCGCTCCTATGGCGATGACCTGGGCGCCCTTGATGCCGTACTGTCCGGCGCCCGCGGTCTTCAGCAGGCGGTCGAGATCGCGGAGCCGGCCCTTGTTGCGGTCGTCGCTGCCGAGCCGCTGCTTGAGGGCGGTGTTCTCGCGCTCCAGCGCGGTGATGCGACGGCTGCGGTCGCCGGAGTCCCGCACGGCGGCAAGGGCGTTGCCGACGGGGTCGACGGCGGCGGCGACACCTTTCTCCACGGGGCCGAAGGCGGAGGCTGCCGCATGCCGGGCACCGTCGAGCGGGGACTGCTCACCGCCGCGGATGTCCACCGTGATCAGCGCAAAGGCGATCGCGATCAGCAGCACCAGCAGCAGCCGGCTCTCTCGTGTGTCCCTCACGTGCGGCGGCGTGCCCTTCTCGTCGGACCGTTCCGCTGCGGGCACGGACGGTCATCGGAAGCGTTCTGCCTGTATATCAGGTTGTTTCCCGGCGGCGGGGGTGCACCGGGCGCCGCGGTGACCGCCGCCCGCCGCCGGGTGGGCGGCGGGCTGGCTCCTGCCTCACCGCCGGGGCTGGGCGTCCAGGACCTGCTGCAGGGCCTCGAACTCCTCGACGCACTTGCCGGAGCCGAGGGCGACCGAGTCCAGCGGGTCCTCGGCGATGTGGATCGGCATGCCCGTCTCGCGGCGCAGCCGCTCGTCCAGGCCGCGCAGCAGGGCACCCCCGCCGGTAAGAACGATGCCGCGGTCCATGACGTCACCCGACAGCTCGGGCGGGCACTTGTCGAGCGTGGTCTTGACGGCGTCGACGATGGAGTTGACGGGCTCCTCGATGGCCTTGCGGACCTCGGCCGCCGAGATCACCACGGTCTTGGGCAGACCACTGACCAGGTCGCGGCCGCGGATCTCAGTGTGCTCGTCCTGCTCGAGGTCGTACGCCGAGCCGATGGTGATCTTGATCTGCTCGGCGGTGCGCTCGCCGAGGAGGAGGCTGTACTCCTTCTTGATGTGCTGGATGATCGCGTTGTCCAGCTCGTCGCCCGCGACCCGGATGGACTGGGCCGTGACGATGCCGCCGAGCGAGATGACCGCGACCTCGGTGGTGCCGCCGCCGATGTCGACGACCATGTTGCCGGTGGCCTCGTGGACGGGCAGGCCCGAGCCGATCGCGGCGGCCATCGGCTCCTCGATGATGTGCACCTGACGGGCGCCGGCCTGGGTGGAGGCCTCGATCACGGCCCGGCGCTCGACCCCGGTGATGCCGGAGGGCACACAGACCACCACGCGCGGACGGGCCATCCAGCGGCGCTTGTGGATCTTGAGGATGAAGTAGCGGAGCATCCGCTCGGTGATCTCGAAGTCGGCGATCACGCCGTCCTTGAGCGGACGGACGGCGACGATGTTCCCCGGGGTGCGGCCGATCATCTTCTTGGCCTCGGCGCCCACTGCGAGGATCCCGCCGGTGTTGGTGTTGATGGCGACGACAGACGGCTCGTTGAGGACGATCCCGCGGCCTCTGACGTACACCAGCGTGTTGGCGGTCCCGAGGTCGACAGCCATGTCACGGCCGATGAACGACATATTGTTCCCCATGAGGATACGTCTGGCCTTCCCAACTGGAGCGATTGCTTACTTGAGGTCGGCAGGTGGTGCGCTGCGGGCGCGGGAGCACTTCATCGTAGTCTCGCGCGGCGGTGGGGGGCGGCGCGAGGGTTCCTCCGCCATTGTCGGCAGAACACCAGCGCGCCCCCGTAATGGTGACGTCGTGTCGGAGTGAGAGGTTCCCTCGTTCGCTCCGCATATGCCGGAGGGCGACCGACAATTAATCGGTCGCCCCTGATCAGAATGGGTCCATCTCTGATCGGCTATCAGGCGAGGCCAGGAAAGAAAATCTTGATTTCCCGCTCTGCGGACTCCTCGGAGTCCGAGGCGTGGATGAGGTTCTCGCGGGTGATGGTGCCGAAGTCGCCACGGATCGAGCCGGGGGCCGCCGCGATCGGGTCCGTCGGACCGGCCAGGGCGCGGACGCCCTCGATCACGCGCTCACCCTCGACGACCATGGCCACGACCGGGCCGGAGGCCATGAAGCCCATCAGCGGCTCGTAGAAGTCACGGCCCTCGTGCTCGGCGTAGTGCTGCTCCAGGGTGCCGCGGTCCAGGGTGCGCAGCTCCAGCGCGCCGATCGTCCAGCCCGCCTTGCGCTCGATCCGGCCGACGATCTCACCGATCAGGCCACGCCGGACGGCGTCGGGCTTGAGAAGGACGAGGGTGCGCTGGCTCATGTGTGCGGCTCCTTGTGATCACGTGTGTAGTTGCGGCAGAGGGTACCGGGTGCGCTCCGCGCGGGTCACGTCGTGTCTGCAACTGCGGGCCGGTTGTGGCTGGTCGCGCAGTTCCCCGCGCCCCTGACGGGGCGCGGTCACGCCGTTTCCGGCGCGGCCTCCTCGCTCATGCGCGCGAAGCGCGCCTTCGCTTCGTCGATCTTGCGGCCGAAATGGACCGAACACCACCACAGGCCGGCGAAGACGACGCCGAGGATGAACATCACCGGGATCACGAAACCGCTCGCGATCAATGCGGCCTGGAGGGCCCAGCCGAGCTGTATCCCGCCGGGCCTGGTGATCATTCCGCAGAGCAGCACGCTCAGCACCATCGTGATCCCGCAGACCGCCCAGACCGAGCCCATGGACAGGCTCGGATCCTTCATGGCGACCAGACCGGCGAATCCGATGACGAAGAATTCACCGATCAGAGTGCTCGCGCACAGCGTCCGCATCTCACTTCCTTCCCAGGAGCAGCCGGGCCTCGCCGACCGTGATCACCGAGCCGGCCACCAGCACACCGGCGCCCGCGTACTCGTCCTCCTCCTCGGCGAGGGTGATCGCCGCCTCCAGGGCGTCGTCCAGGCGCGGCTCGACCTGCACCCGCTCGGCGCCGAAGACCTCCACGGCCACGGCGGCGAGCTCGTCGGCGTCCATGGCGCGCTGGGTGGAGTTGCGGGTGATGACGACCTCGGCGAAGACCGGCTCGAAGGCCTCCAGCAGGCCGCGCACGTCCTTGTCGGCGCTGGCGCCGATCACTCCGATGAGACGGCTGAAACCGAACGCCTCGCCCACCGCCTCGGCGGTTGCACGGGCGCCCGCGGGGTTGTGCGCGGCGTCCAGCACCACCGTGGGGCTGCGGCGCACCACTTCGAGCCGGCCGGGCGAGGTGACGGAGGCGAAGGCCCGGCGCACGGTGTCGAGGTCGAGCGTGCGGGCGTGCTCCGAGCCGATGCCGAAGAACGCCTCGACCGCGGCCAGCGCGACGGCGGCGTTGTGCGCCTGGTGGGCGCCGTAGAGCGGGAGGAAGACCTCCGGGTAGTCCCCGCCGAGGCCGCGCAGCGTCAGCAGCTGGCCGCCGACGGCGACCTCGCGGCCGGTGACGCCGAACTCCATGCCCTCGCGGGCCACCGTGGCGTCGACGTCGACCGCGCGCTTGAGGAGCACCTGCGCCGCGTCCACCGGCTGCTGGGCGAGCACCACCGTGGCGTCGGGCTTGATGATGCCGCCCTTCTCCTGGGCGATCTCGCCGGGCGTGGAGCCGAGCCGGTCGGTGTGGTCGAGGGCGATCGGGGTGACCACGGCGACCGTGCCGTCCACGACGTTCGTCGCGTCCCACGAGCCGCCCATGCCGACCTCGACGACCGCCACGTCCACCGGGGCGTCGGCGAAGGCCGCGTAGGCCATGCCGGTGAGCACCTCGAAGAAGGAGAGGCGGTGCTCCTCACGCTCGTCGACCATCTGGACGTACGGGAGGATGTCGCGGTACGTCTCGATGAAGCGCTCGGCCGGGATCGGGGCGCCGTCCAGGCTGATGCGCTCGGTCACGGACTGGACGTGCGGGCTGGTGTAGCGGCCGGTGCGCAGGTCGAAGGCGGCCAGCAGGGCCTCGATCATGCGGGCGGTGCTGGTCTTGCCGTTGGTGCCGGTGATGTGGATCGAGGGAAAGGCACGCTGCGGCTGGCCGAGGATGTCCATCAGCGCCTCGATGCGCGCCAGCGAGGGGTCGAGCTTGGTCTCGCCCCAGCGCCCCGCCAGCTCGGCCTCCACCTCGCGCAGCGCCCGGTCCACCTCCGGGTCCTCGGGGCGGGCCGGCACGGCATCGCCCTGCGGGGGTCCGGCCATGGCGCGCAGGGTGCGGCTGCCGGCCTCGATCACCGCCAGATCGGGGTCGCGGTCCGTCTCGGCTTCCACGATCTCGGCAAACTCGTCGGCTTCGCCGGAGTTGCCGGATTCATGATCGCCGGTCTCGTCGTTCAGGGGGCGCTCGCTCACGGCGTCCAGTCTACGGAGCCGGTCCGACAGACCCGGCAAGGGCCGTTCCCGGAGCCGTCCAAGCGGAGCAGAACATTCCGGAATGCCCTAGGTTTTTGTCCGTGGATGAGGAGAAAAGTCCACGCGGCTGCGACCCGCACGACTGCGAACACCGGGACCGCCTGCAGGCGGTCCTGGAGGCGCTGCCCGCCGGACTGCTCCTGCAGAGCCCGGCGGACGAGGTGCTGGCGGTCAACCGCCGGTTCGTCGAGATGTTCGACCTGGAGGGCCGGGCCGACCTCTCCCCCGGCGCCTCCGTGCGGCCCCTCGTCCCCCTCGTCCGGGCCTTCTTCACCGCCGACTTCTCCGGCCCCAGCACGCCCGGCGAGATCCTCGCGCGCCGCCACACCCACCGCGTCGCCGAGATCCCCCTCGTCGACGGGCGCACCATCCGCCGCCAGGTCGAGCCGCTGCGCCGGGACCATGAGTACCTCGGCGGGCTGTGGCTGTGCATCGACATCACCGAGCGCAAACGCCGCGAGCACGACGCCGAGCGCGACAACGCCGAGCTCACCGAGCTGGCCCGGCAGCGCAACTCCTTCACCGCCGCCGCCTCGCACGAGCTGCGCACCCCGCTCTCCTCGATCCTCAGCTTCTGCGACCTGCTGCGGGACCCGAACTTCGGCGCGCTCACGGACGAGCAGTCCGAGCTCCTCGACGCCGTCCACCGCAACGCCGACCGGATGCAACGCGTCATCGCCGACCTGCTGCTCACCACCCGGATGCGGGCCACCGGGCCGGAGCTGGAGTTCGGGCCCGTCGACGTGCCCGCGATGCTGCGGGACGCGGTCATGGACCACATGGCCCGGGGCGCGGGCAGCGCCTCCCCCGTCTTCACCGTCCTGGACTGCGCCCCCGGCCCCGTCCTGCGCGGCGACCGGCACCGGCTCCACCACGTGCTGGGCAACCTGCTGGAGAACGCGGCCAAGTTCACCCCGCCCGACGGGCGGATCACCGTCACGGCGGCACCGCACGGCGACCACTGGCTGATCGAGGTCGCCGACACCGGGATCGGCATCCCCGAGGCCTCCCGCGACGAGATCTTCAACGGCTTCGTCCGGGCGCCCAACGCCCAGACCGGCGGCTACCCGGGCACCGGGCTGGGCCTCGCGATCAGCCGGACGGTCGTGGAGCAGCACGGCGGCACACTGACCGCCGGGGGCCGCGAGGGCGAGGGCGCGGTCTTCACCATCCGGCTGCCGGCCGGGGGGCCGGAATGACCCGGGTGCTCGTCGTCGAGGACGACCCCGACCTCGCGCTCGCGCTGCGCACCCTCCTGACGCGCGCGGGGTACGAGGTCATCCAGGCCGACAACGGGCGCGACGGGCTGCGCCTGCTCTTCGCCGAGCGGCCCGCGCTGATGCTCCTCGACATCGGCCTGCCCGAGCTCAACGGCTGGCAGGTGCTGGAGCGCACCCGGGACATGAGCGACCTGCCCGTCCTGCTGCTGACCGCCCGGGGCGCCGAGACCGACCGGGTGCGCGGCCTGCGCGCCGGGGCGGACGACTACCTGCCGAAACCGTTCGGCAACGACGAGCTGCTGGCCCGGGTCGAGGCCCTGCTGCGGCGCAGCGCGCCCGCCGCCGGCTGGGCCGGCGACTCCTTCGGCGACGACGGGCTGCGGCTGGTGCCGGAACGCCGCTCGGCGGTGTGGCAGGGCCAGGAGGCGCGGCTGAGCGACATCGAGTACCGGCTGCTGCAGCTGCTCGTCCGCAACCGGGGCCGGGTGATCACGACGGACCAGCTGCTGGACCGGGTCTGGGACGACCCGGAGGGGACGGGGCGGGAGCGGGTGAAGTTCGCCGTGATGCGGTTGCGGCGCAAATTGCGCCAGGCGGCCGGGGATGAGGCGGCGGACCCCCTGGAGGCGGTCAGGGGGCTGGGGTACCGGTACCGGGGCTGAGGGCCCCGTAAGGGGCGCGAGGAACTGCGCGACCGGCCACAGTCGGCCCGCACCAGGATCACGGGACTTTGGTCCCGCAAACCAATCGCTACCGTCCGGCAACCGAACCCCATCCGGCGACGCAACCGTCGCCCCACAGGCTCTGGAGCTGTCACCACCCCCGTCAGCCCCAGGAGCCACCGTATGTCCCTGCCGCCCCGCAGCATCGCCATCGTCCTCGGTACCCGTCCCGAGCTCGTGAAGCTCACGGACCTGTGCCGGCTCCTGGGACCCGCCGCCCACCTGATCCACACCGGGCAGCACTACGACGAGGCGCTGTCGGGCCGGTTCCTGACCGAGCTCGGGCTGCCGGAGCCCACCTTCCTCACCGGGGTCGGCGGGCAGCCGCGCGCCGTGCAGATATCCGCCGCGCTCGGCCAGCTCGACGAGCTGTTCACCGCCGAGCCGCCGCTCGCCGTCGTCGTCCAGGGCGACACCAACGCCTCCCTCGCCGGCGCGCTGGCCGCCAACGCCCACGGCATCCCGCTGCTGCACGTCGAGGCCGGGCTGCGCAGCCACGACCGCAACATGCCCGAGGAGCACAACCGCGTGCTCATCGACCGCATCGCCGACGTACTGTGCGCCGCCACCGAGGACAACCGCGCCAACCTGCTCGCCGAGGGCATCGACGACGCGCGCATCGCCGTCACCGGCAACACCGTGGTCGAGGCCGTGCACGGCCAGCTCCCGGACGCCGCCGAGCGCTCGGCACTGCTCGCACGGCACGGGCTGACCGCCGACGCGTACGTCCTGGCGACCGTCCACCGCCCCGAGAACACCGACTCCGCCGACGCCCTGCGCGCCATCCTCACCGAGCTCGGCGCCCTGGCCACGGCCGACCGTCCGGTCGTGCTGCCGCTGCACCCGCGCACCCGGGCCCGGATCGAGGCCGCGGGGCTGACGGACCTGCTCGCCCCGCTCACGGTGAGCGCCCCGCTGGGCTACTCCGAGTTCCTCGCCCTGGCCCGGCACTCCGCGCTGCTGGTGTCCGACTCCGGCGGCATCCAGGAGGAGTGCACCGTGCTGGGCCGCCCGCTGGTCGTCGTGCGCCGCTCGACCGAACGGCCCGAGGCCATGACCGACTTCGCGGACCTGGTGGAGCCGGGCCCGGCGATCGGCGAAGCCGCCCGGCGGCGACTGGCGGAGGGCCCCGCGGGCCTGACCCGCCTTGCGGCCCTGCCGAGCCCCTTCGGGGACGGCACCGCGTCCGAGCGGATCGTCGCGCTGCTGACGACGGTCACCGCTCCGCAGCAGCTGGCCGCCGCCGCATAACGGCCGCCCCGCCGCCGCACGTCCGCCCCTCGATCTTCCCGGAGCTCCACCCCCGCATGTTCTCCAGCCCCTTCCTGCTCGCGTTCCCCTTCTTCCTCCTCCTCTGCTTCCTCCTCTACTGGGCCGGTGCCCGCCACGCCTACCTGCGGCGGCCCGCCGCCGAGCCCGGCAACGCCGACGCCCTCGACTGGCACTTCTTCGTCCCCTGCCGGGACGAGGAGGCGGTCGTCGGGACGACCGTCGGCCGGCTGCGCGCCGACCACCCCCGCGCGCACGTCTGGGTCATCGACGACGACAGCGAGGACCGCACCGGCGCCATCGTCGCCGGGCTCGCCGAGGAGGACCGCCGCGTCCACCTCGTGCGCCGCCACCGCCCCAACGCCCGCCAGGGCAAGGGCGCGGCGCTGAACGCCGCGTACGACGAGCTGAACCAGTTCCTGGCGAAGGACACCGACCGCGAGCGCGTCGTCGTGTGCGTCATCGACGCCGACGGCCAGCTCGACCCCGACGCCCTGGACATCGTCAGCGGCCCGGCCGGCTTCGGCGACCCCGAGACCGGCGGCGTGCAGGTCAGCGTCCGGATGCGCAACGCCGGCGAGCCCCGTCCGCTCCCGGACCGCGGCCGCGTGCGCAACGCCTTCGCCCGGCTCCTGGTCCGCATGCAGGACATGGAGTTCTCCGTCTCCAACGCCGGCATGCAGTTGCTGCGCGGCCGCACCGGCTCCGTCGGCCTCGGCGGCAACGGCCAGTTCACCCGCCTCGCCTCCCTGGACCGCATCGCCGCCGCCGAGCGGCGCCCCTGGCAGCGCGGTGCCCTGCTGGAGGACTACGAGCTCGGCCTGCACATGATCCTCACCGGTGACCGCATATCCCACATAGCCGACACCTGGGTCTCCCAGGAGGGCCTGCCGCACGGCCGCCGCTTCCTCACCCAGCGCACCCGCTGGGCGCAGGGCAACCTGCAGTGCGTCCGCTACGCGCCGCGCATCGTCTCCTCGCGCCACTACGGCGGCAAGGGCGTCCTGGAGACGCTCTACACCTTCCTCCAGCCCGTCGCCCACCTGGTCACGCTCGCGCTCTGCGCCGTGATGTTCGTCCTCCTCGGCCTCACCGCCGCCGAGAACGGCCCCGGCGAGGCGTTCGGCGGCATGCTGGCCGTGTGGCCGCTGGTGCTCGCGCTGGCCGTGGTCTCGGTCATGCCGTTCGTGCTGTGGGGCCCGGTCTACCGCCGGGACCGTGCGCCCGAGGCCTCGTTCCTGGCCGCCCTGCTGTGGGGCCTGGCGCTGTGGCTGTACGCGTACCACCTCTTCCCGGCCTCCGCCCGCGGCTTCGTGCGGATGCTGCGCGGCCGCAACGGCTGGGCGAAGACGCGGCGCAACGCCGAGACGGTCGAGTCGGGCCCGGTCGCCATCGAGGCCTGAGAGGCCTGAGCAGCCTGAGAAGTACGTCACTTTTACAACTCCAGAAGCAACCTTCACTCCCGTTCCGCCATCTGACCGCCGGTGTTATTCATGCCCGGAACCGGTTCCGGGTGGCGGAACGGAGCGTTGTGCGCACCCGACAACTCAGCAATCGGATGCACTTGTTGCTGCTGACTGCGTGGACCGTGCTGTGGTTCGCCGTGGTGGAGCCCAGCGGCGGCTTCTCCTGGCACTACCTGCGCACCGGCGGCGAGCTGATCTACAACGGATCCGACGGCACCGGAGGCCTCAACCTCTACGCCCACCACCCCGAACTCCAGATGGGCCCGATCAGCTTCCTGGTCGCGGGGTTGTTCAACCCCTTCTCGGAGCACGCCGGCCAGTTCCTCGCGGCCGCGCTGATGTCCGTCCTCGGCCTGGTGATCGTGGTACTGGCCGGGCGCAGCGCCGCCATCCACTTCCTCGGCACGGGCACCAACCACCAGCGGCTGCGGCAGCGCGTGCTGATCGCCGGTGCGGCGTTCATCCCCATGTGGATCGAGGTCTCGGTCCGCTTCGGGCACCTCGACGACGTACTCGCCCTGTTCTTCACGGCGTTGGCCGTGTGGTTCCTGACGCGCTGCAACGCCGCCGGCGTCGGCGCCTGCCTCGCCCTGGCGATGGACTCCAAGCCGACCGCGCTGGCCTTCCTGCCGCTGATCCTCGCCCTGCCCCGGGAACGCTGGATGCGGGCCGTGCTGTGGTGCGTGGGGCTGGTGGCCGTCGCCTGGCTGCCGTTCTTCGTCATGGACCCGCACTCCTTCGCCGCCGCGAAGTTCACCATCCCCAACAACCCCGCGTCCGCGCTGCGCTGGCTGGGCGCCAACGACCCCGAGACGCCCGACTGGGCCCGCCCCGCACAGGCCGCACTGGGCCTCGCGCTGGGCGCGATCGCGGTGTGGCGGGGGCGCTGGGCGGCGGTCGTGCTGCTGGGCGCCAACGCCCGGATCGTCCTCGACCCCAGCGTCTACACCTACTACACGGCCTCCGTGCTGCTCGGCACCCTGCTGTGGGACGTCTGCGGACAGCGGCGCCTGGTGCCGTGGTGGAGCTGGATCGCACTGATCGTGCTCTACGGCAGCGTGTTCATCGTCCCGGACGACTCCGCACGCGGGTTCATCCGCCTCGTCTTCGTGGCGGTCTCCACGCTGTACGTGCTCTTCGCCCCGGTCCGCGACCGCCGCGAACGCAACAAGGACAGACCCCTCAACCGCCTGGAGGAGGAGCCTGTGCAGGGCCCATGGGGCCCGATGTGGGACCCGGGCCGCACGAGGCCGTGGGAACGCAGATAGCAAAATCCCCGCGCCCCGTAAGGGGGCGCGGGGATTTTTCAATGGGCGCGCATACCGCGCCCCGTAAGGGGCGCGGGGCTGTTACATCATGCGGCTCCGCCGCGTGGGCGCGAT
>NZ_JBSFWU010000122.1:0-20111 GCF_053594995.1 Streptomyces sp. NPDC002536 | reverse complement strand
CCGCACCGATCGACGTCATCGAGGGCGACCAAGTGGCCAGGAAGATCTACGCTTGCGCCGAGTGCTGCGAGAAATACCGCCTCTTGCCACTGGGCAAGAGCGGCAGGCCGACATCGCCCAAGGTGCTCGGGCCCGTCAAGTCCGACCGGAGGCCGGGAAGCGCCTGCGGCGTTCCTGACGGAAGTCGCCGCCAGGAGTGACGTGCGGCTTTGCAGGGCCGCACGTCAACCTGTCCGGCCTGTTCAGACCGCCCCCAGCGCCCCCAGCCGCCGCTCGACCTCGTCGGCCCCCGCGTGCCCGACCGCCAGGACCGTCGCCCGGCCGGCGTCGTCGACGGCCAGCAGCGTCGGGAAGCCCTGTACCCCGAACTCCGCCGACCGCCGGAAGTCCCCGCGGGCGGCGGCCGCGGCCGCCGGTGCCTCGAAGGCGCGGGCCACCGCATCCGCGTCCAGCCCGGCCGCCTCCGCCACCTTCCGGTACGTCGCCGTGTCCGACAGGCTCAGCCCGTCCGCGTAGAACGCCTCCTGCAGGGCACCGGCCAGCTCAGCGGCCCGCTCCGGTGCGGCCTCCCGCAGCACCGCCATGCCGCGGGCCGCGGCCTCGGAGTCCATCACGAACGAGCCGTCCGCGATCAGGCGCTCGTACGCGGCGCCGAACTCCACGCCCGTCATCTCGGCGATCTTCGCGTTGGAGCCCTGGACGTAGCCGAACTCCCGGATCGGGACGCGGCGCGACCCGGTGAACAGGCCGCCCGAGACGACCTCCACGGGCAGGCCGGGGCGGCGGCGGGTGATCTCGTCCAGGGTCGGCGAGAACCCGTAGGACCAGCCGCAGTAGGCGTCGAAGACGTAGACGAGCTTCATGGGACGTTTCTCCAGGTCGTGCAGGCCGTGCGTCGGCAGTGCGTGTCGCTGTCGACACCCTCAACAGTATCTGACGCGTCAGGCATTCCCGTATCCCGAAAGCTCCCGGAAGCTCACTCACCGCAGTCGCGGCAGCGCATCCCGTGCCGCGTGGCTCAGGATCTTCAGGTCCTCCGCGAACCGCTCCCGGTGCTCGGCCGGCAGCGGGTCCACGAAGTGGCGCCGGATGTTCTCCACGTGCACCCGTGCCGCGCGCACGACCGTCTCCTCGCCCGCGGGCGTCAGCCGTACGATCCGCCCCCGGCGGTCGTCGGGGTCCGCGTCCCGGGCCACCAGCCCGGCCGCCTCCATCCTGTCCACCAGCCGGGTCACCCCGCCCGTGGTCAGCACGCGCTCCTGCGCGATGGCCCGCATCGGCAGCCCCGCGTCCCCCGCCCGTCCGAGGATCAGCAGCACCTCGAACATCAGGTGGCTGATGCCGCACTCCTCCTCGATCGCCCGCCCCAGGATGTACTCCAAGCGGTTCGCGGCTCCCTGCAGCCGTCCGAACGCCAGCACCAGCCCGTCGTTCGCCGCCTGCTCCGCCGTCGCGATCTCCGCCACCGGCCCTCGCCCCTTTCGCTGCACTTCGTGACGCCCGTGCGCCACCTGTGGAGCCTACGAGGCGAGGGGCCGCGGCGCCGAGCAGGCTAGGCTTCGGCGATGGCTCATCCCACCCCCGACGAGGCCCGGGCACTGCACGAGAAGTACGCGCCGACGCGCGAGGCCTTCGACCTCGTCCACGGGCACTGCGAGATCGTCGCAAAGATCGCCGAGCAGCTCCTGCCCCGCACAGGCGAGCGCCTCGACGCCGGGCTCGTGCGCGCCGGCGCCCTCCTCCACGACATCGGCGTCTACCGGCTCTACGACGGCGCCGGGCGGCTCGACCACCGCTCCTACATCCGTCACGGCGTCCTCGGCCACGAGATCCTCCGCGCCGAGGGGTTCCCCGAGCAGCTGTGCCGGTTCTGCTCCTGCCACACCGGCGTCGGCCTCACCGAGGACGACATCCGCAGGCAGCAGCTGCCGCTGCCTGTGGCCGACTACGTGGCCAGGACGCCGGAGGAGCAACTGGTGATGTACGCGGACAAGTTCCACTCCAAGAGCACGCCTCCGCGATTCCTGTCGGCCGCGGAGTACGCGGACCACGTGCAGCGCTTCGGGCAGGACAAGGTGGACGCCTTCCACGCCCTGCGGGCGCGGTTCGGGGAACCCGACCTCGGCATCACGACGAGAACTGCCGCATCAGCCGCACTCCCTGCGCCGCAGTCATGTGCGGCAGATACGCCTTCGCGATCGCGCGCGTGATCACCGCCAGCGCGGCGGGGTCCGGGTAGGCCATGTACATCGGCCGGTAGTGCGGCTGGAACTTCGCCTTGAAGTTGAGCAACGAGCGGAATCCGTAGACCGGTTCCAGCACCTTTCCCGCGAAATCCAGGACGCGTTGGAGGGCGGCCGGAGGTTCCTCCGTCGCCTTCCTCGCCAGCGGGGCTCCGGAGAGGCTGAGGAATCGTGCGCCCTCCTCCTGGAATCCCAGTGCGGCGGAGGCGATGAGGAATTCCATCGAGCCGCGGAATCCGCTCGCCCGGCGGCGCATGAAGTCCAGGGTCCAGCCCACCGGTTCGCCGTGCTCGTACACCGGCATCCAGCTGGTGATGCCGTGCACGGTGCGGTCGGCGTCGACGGCCAGCAGGCAGCGCACGGCCGGGTCGTCGAGTTCGTCGAGGCCTCCGAGGGTGAAGCCCATCTCGGGCAGGCCCTTGTCCGCGACCCACTCCTCGGAGATCGAGCGCACCTGGTCGGTGAGGGCGACGGGGGCGTCGCGGAAGGACCACCACTCGGCCGTGATGCCCTCCTTCTTGGCCTTGTTGAGGGCGGTGCGCACGTCCTGCCACTTCTTTCCGGTGAAGGCGAGGTCGGGCAGCGGCACCACGGTGTCCTCGGCGACCTGGACCGAGCGCCAGCCGAGCGCCTCCGCCGCCGCGCGGGTGTCGGGGCCGACGCTGTAGAAGCAGGGCGTCCAGCCGCGTTCGTCGCAGTACCGGGAGAAGCCGGCGACGGCGGCCGCGCGGGCGTCCGGGGCACCGAAGGGGTCGCCGGTGGTGAGGGCCACCGTGGAGATGACGCGGTAGGCGACGGCGGCCCGGCCGGGGGCGTCGAACCAGTAGTGGTTGCCGTCCCAGGTGGTGAGGAAGGAGAGGTTCGATCCGCCGTGGGCGGCGAGGAGTTCACGGGCCCGCACGGCGGCGTCGGCGTCGGTGTGCAGCCGCGGGCGGCGGAAGGTGACGAGCAGCGCGACGAGCGTGATCAGCCAGAAGAACAGTCCGCAGTAGCGGAAGAGGGCCTGCGCGGTGCCGCCGACCGGGACCGGTGAGGCGGTGAAGGCGTCCAGGAAGGCGGGCGGCAGGAACTCCGACACCAGCCCGCCGACGAGCAGTCCGGGCGTGGCGGGCGGGTCGAACTGGTCGCGCACGGCCCAGCCGATGCCCACGTACGCGGCGCAGGCCACCAGGAGCGCTCCCCCGACGACGGCCGCCAGGCCGCGCATGGCCGAGTGCGGCAGCCGCAGGTCGAAGCGGGCCCGGGTGAGGACGAGGAGCACCAGGACCAGGAAGGGCAGCAGCATCTGCTCGGCGAACGCCTGGACGAAGCCGGACTGTTCGGAGGGTGCCGCGCCCCAGGCCGTGGGGTGGCTGAGGAAGTCGTGCAGCCAGTAGGCGAACAGGGTCATCCAGAAGAGGTTGACGAGCACGGCCAGCCCCCAGGCGAGCCGCAGGCCGCGGCGCAGCCCCTCGGCGAGGACGAGCAGCAGCAGCGGTACGAGGGCGGACAGCACGATGGCCGGCGAGTCGTAGAAGTCCCGTACGGCGTGGACGGAATGGCAGTCCTGGGCGGAGGCGGCGCAGGCGTCGGCGATCTCCTGCGCGGTGGGCCGGACGGAGACGTAGAGGGCCTCGAAGGAGTTAAAGGGCCCGTAGGCGTCCTTGTAGAGGATGGCCACCATGGGGCCGATCGCGGAGGCGGCGACGACGAGGGCGACCAGTACCCGGGCCTCGGTGTGGGAGGAGTGCCGCAGGCGGATCGGCCAGGTGCGGTGGTAGAGCGCGGCACCGGCCAGCATGCCGACGAAGGCGCCGCACAGCCGCAGCACGCCCTGGAGGTGTCCCACGTACAGGGCCATCACGAGCGCGAACGCGGCGATGCCGAGCCGCATCCGGCGGCGCCAGAGCGCGGTGAGGCGGTAGCTGAGGACGGCGCCGGTGGCGAGGGCGCCGACGGTCGGGGAGACCGAGAGGTCGTCGGTGAGGCTGTCCAGCCACCACTCCCCCGCGAGGGAACCGGCCTTGACGATGCCGACGCCGAGCAGGGTGCCCAGGATCTGCCCGCCGAGCAGGGCGCCCGCGGTGCGGGCGACGCCGAGCCGGCGTTCGGAGGGGGTGACGGCCAGCAGCACCACGATCGTCGCGCCGATGTAGCCGCCGAGGCCGGGGCACCACAGCAGCGAGCTGGCCGGGGTCCACCAGCGGCCCTCGGCGAGCGAGGGCACGCCGACGCCGACCCGTTCCATGCGGTGCCGGCTGGGTCCGGTGCCGAGGCTGCCGGTGACGGCTCCGACGATCCACAGGACGGCGAGGAAGGCGAGTGTGAAGGGGGCGTGGCGGACGGGCACGAGCAGCCGGTCGAGGGTGGCGCGCCAGGGGTGGGTGCTGTCGCCGACGGTGGGTCCGGGGGGCGGTGCGGGTGCGGTGCCGCTCTCGGTGCTCATGGCAGGAGTCCCGTCTGCTGTGCCAGCCAGGGGAGTTGCCTCTCCAGCCCGGGGCGCCAGACCGCCCAGCTGTGGCCGCCGGGGAGCAGGACGAACTCGGCCTGCATGCCGGCCCGGACGGCGGCGTCGTACATCTTCTGCTGCTGGGGCCGGTAGGTGTGGTCGTCGGTGCCGGCGACGAAGGCGGCCTTGGTGTCGGGGAACCGCTGCCGGGCCATGACGTCGAGGGGGTTGACCCGCTGGAAGGCGGCGGCGTCCCCGCCGAAGGCCTTGTCGACGGTCTTCTGCCGGCTGCCGAGGGTGGGTTCGTCCTGGCCGGAGATGTCGTTGACGACGCCGTAGACCTGGGGGGCGTTGACGCCGAGCTGGATCGAGCAGGTGCCGCCGAAGGAGATGCCGGAGACGATCCAGGAGGTGCGGGGTGCGGCCACCTGGAGGTGGGAGCGGATCCAGTCGGGCACGTCCTCGGCGAGGTAGGTCTGGACGTTGCCCAACCGGGAGTCCAGGCACAGGGTGTTGGCGAACTGCGAGCCGAGCGGGTCCACGACGACGACCACGGGGGCGAGGCCGCGGTGGGCGGACTCGAAGGTGTTCATCATCTCGGCGAGCCGGCCGGAGTTGATCCATTCCTCGGGCCCGCCCGGCTGGCCCGCCATGAGGACGATCACGGGGAGCAGGGGGCGCGGGGTGCTGCGGTAGGCGGGCGGGAGGTAGATGTAGGCGTCGCGGGCCTTGAAGCCGGATTTGGTGCCGGGGATGGGCGAGGTGGAGAGCGTGCCGTCCTTGGGCATGCCCCCGGGCGGCCGCCAGACGTCGGCGGTCGTCCTGCCGGGCGGTACCTTCAGGGCCTCGGTGGTGCCGCCGGCCTCGCTGAGCCGGGTGGTCTTCAGCAGCCAGGTGTTCAGGGCGCTGCGGGTCGTCGGGTACTGGTCGAAGTGCTGGTTGATGCCCGAGGCGCCGAGGAGGACCACGAGGAGGCCGGCGAGGGCGGCGGGGAGCCAGTGGCGGGGGCGCAGCCGGGGTATCCGGAAGGCGGCCAGGCAGAGGCCGAGGACGGCGAGGCCGGCCCAGAGGACGACCGGGGTCGGCAGGGGGTCGGGGAAGGGCTGGATCCAGTCGTCGACGGCCGTGCGCAGCAGCCAGGTGAGCAGTGCGGCGAGCAGGACGGCCGCCGGGGCCCAGCGGGTGAGCCAGCGGCGCTGCCGGGAGAGGAGGAGGGCGGCCAGGGCGCAGCAGCCGAGGACGAGCAGGGCGGCCGGTATCCATCCGGTCACCAGCGACCAGTCCAGCGGGCCTGCCGCGCTCGGTATGTGTCGCACCACGCCAAAAGCCTATGGAAGCGGGCATTTCCGGCAACTCGACGACGAATGCGGGCGGTCTTGCCGGAAGCCCATGCTCCCGGCAGATTCCCTTGCAGCATCGCTGCTTCGCAGGATCAGGGAGGGGACGTCGTGGACGTGAACCGAAGACTGAGCCGAAGAGGGCTGTTACGGGCGGGGCTGGGGGTGGGCGGAGCCGCATGGGCGGGCCGGATGCTGCCGGGGCTGCCCGGCCCGGCGCCGGCCTCGCTGCCGCTGGACCGGGCGGCCTGGGCGGGACCGGCGGTGCGGGCGGGGGCCTTTCCGGACTGGAGCAGATTCGCCCGGCTGGCCGACGGCACCTTCGACGAGGACGCCGACCCCGTCCACGACATGCAGCCCGTGATCAACGCCCTCAAGGCGCAGAACGTCAGCGTGATCGAGCTCGACACGATCCTGTCGAACTGGATCACCGACGACGCCTTCGCCGTCCACATGGGCAAGGTGAAGAGCTTCGCGCAACTCGCGCACGCCGCCGGCATCCGGGTGGTCATGTACTACCCGTCCCTGGAAGTGATCAGCGTCGGCGGCGAGAACGGCCCGTCCTTCTACAAGACCGACCAGGGCAAGTCGTGGGTGCAGCTCTCCCCCGACGGTAAACCGAACGTCTTCTACGGCAGCCTGGTGGTGTGGGTGGACCCGGGCGACGAGAGCTGCTGGGTCAGCCCCGACTCCCCCTGGCGCGACTTCTATCTGGGCCGGATCAAGGCGCTGGCCGCCACCGGCGTCGACGCGATCTGGCCGGACGTCCCCATCTACTTCGACGGCGCGCTGAGCTGGTGCGACGCCTCCCCGTGGGCGGCGTCCGCGTTCAAGGCGGACACGGGCCTCGACATCCCCGGGAAGGCGGACTTCGCCGGCCTCCCCTTCCGCCGCTACGTCGAGTGGCGGCACCGCAATCTGCTGCAGTGGCAGCTCGACATCGCCGCCGCCGGGCGCTCGGCCAACCCCGATCTGCTCACCTTCGTCGAGACGGTGAGCATGGACTACCAGTACGCCACCCTGGTCGGCCTCGACGGCGCCTACCTGCGCAAGGCGGAGGGCGTCAGCCACGTGTGGGAGGTGGACATTCTCGGCAACTACGACGGGATGCGCCACTCCACCGCGTCCGACTGGACGTGCCTGATCTCCATGTACAAGTACGCGCGGGCCGCCAGCGGCACCAAGCCGGCCTGGGCGTTCTCCTACGGCTGGAAGGCCGACGACGCCTCGCTGGTGATGGCCGAGCTGCTGGCCGCGGGCTGCAACCCGTACGAGGTCAAGAGCCCGTTCAAGAACGACACCACGGACAAGGCGATGCGCACCCGGATGTACGCGTTCGTCGCCGCCAACCAGGAGAAGCTCTACAACGCCACCTCGTCGGCCGTCGTCGGCGTCTACCACTCCTCGGCCTCGCGCGACTTCGTCAGCCATGCCGAGGGCACCGGCATGTATGTCAACACCAAGACTCCGGCGGGGGTCAAGGACTGGTGGGCGACCGGCACCGCGCAGGAGAGCTGCGTCAAGCAGGAGTGGCTGGGCGAGTTCCGCGGCACGGTCAAGTCGCTGGTGTTCGCGCACATCCCGTTCAGCACGGTGCCCAGCCCGGGGCTCACCGCCGACGACCTGGCCGGGTTCCGCGTGCTGATGCTGCCGAACCTCCAGGCCGTCTCGGACGCCGAGGCCGGGGTGCTGCGCGGCTTCGTGGCGGGCGGCGGCACCGTCGTGATCACCGGCCCGGTGCCCACGGGTCTCGACGAACTGGGCTCGGTGCGCCAGGAGTTCGCGCTGGCGGACGTGCTCGGCTTCGGCAAGGCCGACCCGCTGCCGGACAGCCGGCAGAACCGCTTCGGCTCGGGCACGTGCTGGTACTTCAAGGATCTGCCGGGCCGCAGCTACCTGGGCAGGACGGACCGGGCGGTCGCGGACCGGCTGCTCGCCCCGGTGCGCGCGGCCGCACCGGCGGCGGTGACGCTGACCGGTGACGACCGGATCCACCTGGAGCTCGGCCGCCTCGGCGACGACACGATCGTCCAACTGGTCAACTTCACCTGCTTCGGCGACAGTCCGGCGGCCTTCCGCACCGTGCCGGCCACGTGCACGGTCGGGCTGCCGGTCCCGGCGGGCAAGCGGGTGCTGGCGGCCACCGTGAGCTCGCCGGACGGGAGTTCGCCCGCGCCGCAGCCGGTGCCCTGGCAGGTGACGGGCGACACGGTGTCGGTCACGCTGACGGTGGCGCAGTACGCGCTGCTGACGGTCACGATGAGCTAGACATCGGTGGGGGCGGGGACACGCCAGAGCGAGGACGGCCTGTCCTCGCCCCCCGGGTGCGACTCGAAGGCGATCCACCGCCCGTCGGGCGACCAACTGGGGGCGCCGTCGTAGGTGTTGCTGCTCCTGGTGACGCGGACGGGCCGGCCGCCGCTCGCCGGGATGACGAAGATCTGCGGCAGGTCGAGCCCGTCGGCGGTGGAGGAGAACACCACGGAGCGCCCGTCCGGCGACCAGCTGGGGTCGGTGTGCTCCCCGGGCGTCGTGGTGAGCCTGCGCAGCCCGCTCCCGTCCGCGTTCACGACGTACAGCGCCCAGGCCTCGCTGCCCGCCTCGCGGCGCTGGAAGACCAGGCGGTCACCGGCGGGCGACCAGTTGGGCTGCCGGTTGTCCGTACGGGTCCCGGGCCCGTCGATCAGCCGGGTGGCACCGGAGCCGTCGCGGCGCACCTTCCAGAGCGAGCCGAGCTCGGAACCGTCCGGGTGCTCGTTCTCGACGCTCTCCTGAAAGACGATCCACTGCCCGTCGGGCGAGAAGCTGGGCTCCAGGTAGCCGGTGTCGCCGCGGTGCCGGGTGACACGGGTCGGCCTGCCGCCGGGCTCCATGACCCAGACCTCGTCCTGCCCGGACCGGTCGGACGCGAAGGCGACACCGGACCGGGGGTGCCAGCTGGAACCGGGCAGATTCACGGCGGCCTTGTCGGGTTCGGAGAGCAGGGTACGGGGGTGCTGCTGCTCGTACTCATGCTCGTGCTCGCTGCCGAGCGGGACGATGCGGAGAGCGGCGGCGCCCTCGTTGTACCCGTCGCGGAAGAGGGTGAAGAGGACGGACTTGCCGTCCGGGGAGAAGGCGGGGTTCTGCGCGCTGGTGCGGCCGGAGGCGCGGTAGAGGATGCGGGCGCCGTCGGCACGGTCCTTGCTGTCGGGGGCGGGACTCCCACCGCCTCCCCCGCCGCAGGCGGTCAGGAGGAGCGCGGTGACGGCGGCGGCAGCGAGGAGGCGTAAGCGCACGGGGGCGACGGTAGTCGAGTCGACTGCGGGGGGACAGGGGGGTGTGCGTTGCGTGCCACCCGTGACCGGCGAAACCATCCACGCCCTCGGATGGCATGATCGGACTCTCGACCTGTCACCAACGTCTAACACATCGGCCAAACAATTGTCTTCGCGAATAAGCAGCAGAACTGAATTCGCCGCGTGGCGCCGGCCACGGGCGATCCTGTGGACCGCAGCGGGTGCGGTGACCCTCGGATTCCTCATCACGCTGGAAATCGTCGCGCGCCACTACGGCCTGCGGGGGCCGATCACCGAGCAGGTCCGCGAGGTGATATTCGCCCCCAAACCGGGGCCGCTGTACGGCGGTCTGGCGTTGACGATGGTGGTGCTCACCTGGCGGCAACGGTTCATCGCGGCCGGTGCCGCGATCGGCATCGACATCGTCTTCGTTCTGGTGCGGTGGGCGGTCGGCGCCGAGGTGCCCGAAGGGCATTTCTTCGGCAACGGCGCATTGTGGGTGATGCTGGGCTGTGCGGTGATCGCCGTCACGCGCCGCACCGGCCGGGAACGTGCCCTGCTGCTGAAGGGCGTCGGGCTGGGCCTGCTGCTGGTAACCGGCCGCAAGACCGGTGATACCTGGCTGCTCATCACGTCGAAGGCCCGCCCGACGGTGCTCGACCCGTACCTGGCTGCCGCCGATCATGCGCTGGGCAATCCGTCGTGGCTGGTCGGCCGGTTCCTCGACGCCACCGGTCCGGTCGGCATCCATCTTGTCCACGTGGTCTACGCCCAGCTGGCGGTGGCCGCGGTCGTCGTGGCGGCGTACCAGCTGCGCAATGTGGCGGTCGAGCGCCGGTTCCCGCGCCATCACCTGGTGCGCACCTTCCTGGTGATCGGCCTGCTCGGGCCGGCCATCTACATGATCTTCCCGGTGGTCGGACCGGTCTTCGCCTACGGCCCGGGCGCCTCCGGCACCGGCGGCGTGCAATGGGCGGTGGCCGACCTGTGGCCGCACACGCCGCCGCCGATCGCCGTTCCGCACCCGGTGCCGTACGACGCGATCACCCCGCGCAACTGCATGCCCAGCCTGCACACGGCGTGGGCCACCGCGATCTTCATCCATTCCCGCAAGGGCCCACGAGTGCTGCGCTACGCAGGGACGTTCTGGCTGATTGCCACGCTCACCGCAACACTGGGATTCGGCTACCACTACGGCGTGGATCTCGTTGCCGGCGCGGTGTTCGCGCTCACGATCGAGACGGCTCTGCGCTCGTTCGACCGCGGTTGGGACCGGTCGGGAATCCGGCTGGTTGCTTACGGCACAACGGTTTTCGCTGCGCTCTTGGCGGCATATCGCTATCTGCCGATGGAAATGGGCAGGAATCCCTGGGTGTTCGGACCGCTCCTCATTCTGGCGATTACCTCGGTGATTTACGGATACGTACGGACCACCAGCCTGTGGGACCCGAAAACCGCACCGGTACGGCAACCGAAATCGGAACCGCAGCCCGAACTGGTGTGAGCCATGGCATCCGAACTCAGGCCCCTGCTCAAGTCCTTTCGGCGGCGGCCTTGAGGTCGGCGAGCCAGGCGTCGAGACCCGGTGCGAGGTAGGTGGGGGAGGTGGCCGGGTCGGCCTCGATCTGCTTGCCGGTCCAGCTCTCCTCGGCGGTCACGTTCTGGTTGGCGGCGGTGGCGCTCAAGTGTGTGAGCCGCAATAGGGAAGGCGAGACCCTCTAGCTAGACTTCGGTGGTGTCACATCGGCCGGGAAGGGGCAACTGATGACGGACCCAGGCGGGCAGAGCCCACGGGAGCGCTACCGGAGTCAGGTACGCGCGGAGATCAAAGAGCACGCGTGGGAGCAGATCGCCACGGCGGGAGTGTCCGCACTGTCGCTCAACGCGATCGCCAAGCAGATGGGCATGAGCGGTCCCGCCCTGTACCGGTACTTCGCCGGCCGCGACGAGTTGATCACAGCACTCATCCGCGACGCCTACCGAAGCCTCGCCGACACCCTCCGGACGGCACACGACTCCGGCACCGACCTGTCCGGGCTGGCCGGCGTCATCCGGGAATGGGCCCGCAGCGACCCGCAGCGGTACTTCCTCATCTACGGCACACCCGTCCCCGGCTACCACGCACCCGACGACATCACCGCGATCGCGTCCGAGGTCATGACGGTGCTGCTCGAAGCCTGCGGTGCGCCGCCGTCAGCGGACGGGCCGGCAACGCCGTTCGACGCCCACCTGGAGAACCACCGCGAGTGGGCCGGCGACCATCCGGCGACAACCGCAACACTGCATCGCGCCCTGTCCTTCTGGACCCGCCTGCACGGTGTGCTGTCGCTCGAACTCGCCGGCCACTTCACCGGAATGGCATTCGACCCCGACCTGCTGATCACCGAGGAACTGAAGAGTCTGCGTCAAGGGGTGTAGACGGCGTCACTGCCGTACAGCTCCCTGGTGAAGCCGGAGATGTAGGCGTGCTGGTCGGAACCGTCCAGGTTGTAGGTGAGGTACACGCCATAACCTTCACTCTTGGTTCGCCTGGCAAAGTCGGCCGCCGTACTCGTGGGCGTAGCGCCGACCTCGACGGCTGCCGGTGACAGGCGCGACTTGGGCAGCGAGATGCCCGGAACCGTCCACTGCCCGTACCACGGGTTCCAGGCGTAGGTGAACTTCGACGAGATGTCCACGCCGCCGTAGGACAGCCTCTCCGCCGACGGACCGATGTCGTAAAGGGAGATGAGCTTGCTGGGCATGCGGTCACGCAACGCGGAGACCAGGTGGACGAAAGAGCTGTCGTTGGGCTGGCTCGTGCCGTTCTTCCCGTACTCGGCGTACTCGTCGTCGAAGTCAATGCCGTCCAGGCCGTACTTGCCGACGGCGTCGGACAACTGCTTGGCGAACGCCGATGCTGCGCCCTTGGAAGGGAAGTTGGCGAAGCCGGCACCCTGGTGGTTGCCGAGCACCGACAGCATGACCTTGATGCCCTTGGCCTGCAGAGGCCGGATCTGCGTCGCCGCGTTGTCGAGGACGCGCTGGACGTTCTCGTTGAAGTACAGGTAGGCCGACTTCTTGGCGGTGTCGTAGTTGATGTTGGCGGCGAAGACGACCGCGACGTCGAAGACGTTGCCGCCGCCCTTGGCCAGCGTGTACTTGCCGACGTTGAGCATGCTGTTGCTGTTCACCTCGATATAGGCCACCGAGGTCGGCCCCTTCTTCTTGGGGGGCGCTGCCGCTGCAGGGGTGGTTGCGGTCGCGCCGAACAGGAGTGCCGTAGCGGCCAGAGACGCAAGCACAGCCGTCCGGGTTCTGCCTCGACCCAGCGTGAAGGTCATTGACGGATCTCCCATCGATTGGGCGTCCAGAGAACATTCGTACCGACGCCTGCCCACACCGGCCCCAGACGTAAACCCGGTGCGCAGGTGGCTGATTCGGTACTACTGACGGAGGCGTTCGATCGCCACGCTGTGAGCGCCGTTTCCTCTCTAACGCTTCTGACCAGGAGGTCTGGATGAAACACCGCTATCTGCTGGTGACCGGAGCCGCGGCTGCCACCGCGGCCCTCACCGTGTTTGCACCGTCTGCCAGTGCCGGCGCCCCTTCGCCCATCCCTGGCATGTACCAGTACCAGAACGTCGCCACCGGCAAGTGTCTGGAAACCGACGGCAGTTCGGTGTATCCGCAGGACTGCAACAGCACCAGCTACAACCAGCGCTGGGTGGCCACCGGCACCGGGTCGGTCCAGCTGCGCAACGTTGCCACCAACAAGTGCCTCGGCATCAAGGGTCCTTCGGTGCTCCCGCAGGACTGCGGCAGCGGCCATCAGAACTGGACGCTCAACGGCGCCAACCCGTACCAGTTGACGAACATCGCCACCGGAAAGTGCGTGGGTACCGATGGCTCGTCGGTGTACGCACAGGACTGCACCGGCGGTGACGACCAGAACTGGAAGCGCATGTGACGCCCGGCTGACGCCGGTGGCCGGGCGGCCACCCACTCCTCGGCCCGGCCACCGGTCCGGCAGAGCCATCGCCGCGGAAGCCTATATTCGAGGTTTCCGCTGCCGGAAGGACCGGTTGCGGTGATTGATGGACGAAGTACCGGGAGAAAAGGGATAAAAGTCAGGGTCCTTGAGCTTCCGGCAGCAGAAACCCCGATCGGGCGGCATCACTGGGCTGATCCCTCAGCCGGCCGGGGAGCAGCTCACGTTGACGTCATCCGGTTTCACCCAGGCGACGGACCATGGCGGTCATGAGCGGTGCGTCGTCAAATGGCTGTGTACGGCCGACGTCTCGGTATCCCCAGGATTCGTACAGCTCCTGGACTTTGGGGTGTGCGCTGTCGACGAGGAGGGTGGCACGTTCCTCCGGCCGACCAGTGAGCAACTCCTGGTGCAGACGGGAGGCGGTTCCCGTCTTGCGCCACTGGGGGCGGACCATGACTTCGGAGACGGCGAACGTGCGGCGGCCGTCTTCCCAGGTGAACACGGGGTCGTCGAGCCCCTCGACCTTGGACCACCACAGCGAGCCCGCGGGGAGCGGGGCGCCGTAGGCAAAGCCCATTGCCTGGTCGCCGTCGTAGCCGAGGACGCAGGCCCATCGCGGCATCTGCGACCACCGGTCGACGAACGTGGCGAACCGTTCCCGGCCGGTGAACTCGCCCCGGCCGGGCCCCGCATAGCAGTCGTCATGCACGTCGAGCAGCAGCGTGCGCAGTTCGGTGGCGTGGGTGCGGTCGTAGCGGCGCAGGAGCACGGTCAAGGGGATCGGTCCCTTCATGCGGTGGCGGTGCGGGGGCGGTCCTTGCCGGGTGGCACGGTGAGCACTAGGCCGCCTGGAGGACCCGGGCCCGCTCCGTGAAGTCGGCCACCAGTGGGTGCTTGCCGAAGGGGATCATGCGCCGCTGCAGATCCTGGACCGCCTCCACGCTGCGGGACGACTTCACCCGGCGGGCGAGGTCCAGCGTGCGGACTCCCGCCGCGTGGGCTGCTTCGAGGTCGCGGCGCTGCAAGTGGGTGACGGCGAGGGCAGCTTGGGACATGGCTCCACGGCGGGCCCGGTTCTGCTTGCGGGCGTGCGCGATCGATGCGCGGGCGTGTTCCTCGGCATGGTCCGGCTGGTCGATGTCTCGGAAGGCGTTGGCCCACTCGCCGCCGAGGTATGCGGGGTCGATGAACTTGGCCCACTCGGGTTCATTGGCCGTGTCCACCTCGGCGAAGCGCCGTTCTGCCTGGTTGATGGCATGCACGGTGGCCTTCTTGTCGCCGAGAACGGCATGAGCCCTGGCTTCGAGCGTCCACAAGTCGGCGAGGCAGGCTGGCGAGTTGGCGTGAGTGAGCCCCTGGCGACCGGCTTGGGCGAGGCGCCTTCCCTCATCGGGGTGACCGAGCAGCGTCGCCTGATCCGCCATGCCCGCAAGGACGTGCGCGCCGAGCGCCGGGTCCTTGGACTCTTCGGCGAGGCGAAGAGCCTGGATCAAGTACCGTTGTGCTGTGCCGTGTTCACCGGAGTCGAAGGCCATCCAGCCGAGCAGGTAGGTCTGCTCGGCAGCAGCTGAGCAGAGCGCATGCCGCACTTCCTCGGTGTGGGTCCGGCGCAGCAACGGGTACACGTGCTGATTCATGTAGGCCGCGAGCGCGAGCCGACCGCTCCCGCCTCCCTGGAAGATGTCCATTTCCTGGAACGCGCCGAACATGTTCTTCACGGCTGTCACGTCTTCGAGCCGGACTTGCCGACCGGGATCGGGCTGCTGATCAAGGGTGTTGAGGAGCCAGTCACGGGACGGCCCTACTGCTGCGACCGCCGCGAAGGGTGCCCCCGCGAGGAAACTCCGCCTGTCCACGTCCGCTCTCCCTAGCTCTGTGACAGCTTCGACCGTCACGGCCCACGATGGGCTGTAGACGAGCGCCCGGTCAATGTCCGGCGACTCGCCCAGGCCGAGGTCGTAGGTCGTGACCCGGTATCCGAAGCGCGCCGAGAAGAGGTCGGCGAGGATGGCCGGCACGGGGTGCCGGGGCACCTCGCCGAGGGTCACCCAGCGCCGGACGCTCGAGGTGTCGGAGGACACGTGGGGGTGCCCCCACTCTGCCGCGCGGGATCGAACCTGGCGGGCGAGTTCACCGTTCGACCACCCCGAACGACCGATCCAGTCGGCGAGCTTCGTGTTCGAATTCTTCACTGCGACCGTCCAAAAGATCGACAGGTGTGGTGGATTCACCACGGTTCACCACTACTCCGGAAGCTACCCGCTGAGGGGCTTCAGATGTTGGCTGTGCATGCAGCAGGAAGCAAACGCGGAGGCTGACGATATGAGCAGCGGTCGGTACGCGGTGGACACCCGGACGAACAGGCTCGGGGAGCGCATGGGCATTGAGGGCCCGTACGTACAGCTGCGGCCGGTCGGCGGCGGAAGGGAGTGGGACTGCCCGCCGGACGAGCTGCGTGAGGCCACGGAGGACGAGTTGAAAAAGGCGGCGGTCCTGGGCACCCCGGTGGGTGGACGGAAGACGTGAGCACCCGAAGCGTGATCAGGTACGTGAAGCACGTCATCCGTACGCACCCGAAGAGCGAGGTCACCGTGACGGCCTGCTGCCTCAACGACGCTTGCGGGTGGACGTTGATCCCCACGTCGGACCTGGAAGCGGCCGACAAGGAAATGATGGCCCACACGGGAAGAGAAGGACAGGGTCACCGCACGTTCGCCCGGACCTTCGAGGACGTGGCCCTTGTGAGCCGCCAGGAGCTGAACGAAGGGCAGCAGGAAGTTCCGCCGCTTCCGGTGCCCGACGAGGAGCCGCAGCAAGAGCGCGCGGCCCACCGAGCCCTCGCCCAGACGCGCCCCCGTGAAGCGGAGACGGCCGGGCGGGTTGCACAGTCCATCAACCCAACTACGAAGGAGCGAATCATGGGAAAGCGTGGCGGAGGTTCCGGAGACGGACAGGGCGGAAGCCAGCAGGACGACAGCAACAGCGGCGCCAAGCACGGTGGCGGCGGCTCGGACGAGGGTGGCAACACCTCTGACGGCTCCGGCCCCGCAACAGGTGAGTAGGCGGCACAGGTGACTGGACGCATGGAGGAGGCGGGCCCTGCGAGGCTCGCCTCTGCGCTCTTGGAAGCGGGCGCGCTGACTTCTGACTGGCTGCCGACGTTCCGGGCAGTCCCCCGAGAGCTCTTCGTCCCGGACCGGATCTGGCCCGGCATCGCGGACGGCACCCGACAGACAGCGCTGGTCGACCGGGCCCAGGACCCGGAAGCCTGGTTCGAGGCGGTCTACTCCGATATACCGCTCACGACACAGTGGGACGACGGCCGGCACACCGGGGACGGCCTGGGGACCACGCCGACGAGTTCCAATTCCATGCCGCGCATGGTCTTCTCCATGCTGGCCGACCTGGACGTGCGGGATGGACAGTGTGTCCTCGAGATCGGCACCGGAACGGGCTGGAACGCCGGGCTTCTCGCACACCGGCTCGGAAGTGCGCACGTGGTCAGCGTCGAGTTCGACGCTGACGTGTCCGAGGACGCGATGGAGAACCTTCGGTGCGCTGGTCTGTCACCCCTGGTCCTTGCAGGAGACGGCCGCTTGGGGTGTGCCGGCCGTGCCCCGTTCGATCGGGTCATCGCCACGTGCTCGATCGGGGAAGTGCCGCGGGCATGGATCGAGCAGACCCGGCCCGGCGGGGTGGTCGTCGCCCCGTGGGGGACGGCGTACGGGGGCGAGTACATCGTGCACCTGGCCGTCGGCAACGACGGAACGGCTCAAGGCCCTTTCACCCGCTCCAGTGCCTTCATGCGACTGCGACAGCAACGCACGGAGCGTCCACCGTTCAATGCCTACCTCAAGGGCCAGGAGTGGCCCGCGAACGGCACCAGGAGCACAACATTGCTCTCCCCCGCTGATATTGGGGGCTGGCTCGAACAGTTTGTGATCGGTTTGCAGGTGCCTGGCGCCTTCTGGCGTGCCGAGCGGTACAGCGACGGCGCGTACACGCTGTGGACGTACAGCACCGACACCCAGTCGTGGGCGTCAGCGGACTACGAACCGGGGACGAGAGAGTACATCGTGGTCCAGTCCGGCCCGCGCCGCCTGTGGGACGAGACGGAAGCGGCCTACCGGTGGTGGAGGAAGAACGACTGCCCCGGCTTCAACCGCTTCGGGCTCACCGTGGACGGAGACGGCGAACGGGTCTGGCTCGACTCTCCGGACAATCCGGTACCGCGCGCGAACGTGTAGCCCGCTCCTCATAGGTGTGTCGGAGCAGCAGCGTACGCAGTTCTGTGGCATGGGTGCGGTCGTAACGGCACAGAAGCACGGTCAAGGTGATCGGTCCCCTCATGAGGTGGCGGTGCGGGAGCGGCCCTCCGCGAGGATCGCCGCGATCACCGACGCGGCAGGCGGCCCGTCGAGGACGCGGCGTAGTTCCGCCACTCCCCCGCACCGCTCTTCCGGCGTGAGGGCGAGGTACCGCTCGATGCGCTCGTTGAACGTGCCGCGGAAGCGCGCGTAAAGGGCGTCGTCCTCGACGATCCGGCCCGCTGCGGCCATGAGGGTCTCGGTGCCGGCATAGTCGTCCTCCGGCGGCGCGTATCCGGGCAGGACGTCCGCGAAGCGGGCGGCCAAGCGGCCGAAGAGGGTGTCCGCGAGGTTTCGGACGGTGTACGTGTGCGCGTAGTGCTGTTCGGGGAGCGCCAGGGGCAACCGGCCCAGGAGCGTGGCCTCGTGGAGTGCCGACAGGCCCGGGGCGAGCAGGGAGTGCGGGGTTCGCGCCACGTGTCGCAGCAGCTCGCGCTGGGGCAGGAAGCGGCGGTCGACCCGTTGTCCCGATGTCGTCCGGTGCGTGCCGCCGCGGCGTCCCGCGTACGGGCCGCCGCAGACCAGGACTCGGGTGAACCGGGGCCAGTCGGCCAGGAGATCGGGAATCCAGCGGTCGACGAGCCGTAGGTAGTGGTCGTTGGCCTCGAAGTCCAGGAGGAAGTTCTTGAAGCCGCCGATGTTGATGAGCAAGTCGTAGTCCGGCTCGCCGTCCTTCGCCTCACGCAGGCCTTCCAGGTCGACGAGCGGGCCGGTCAGATGCATCGAGCAGTCCGCGAATTCCGCCAGACGCCGTGACGTACCGGGGAAGTTCTGCACCACACTGTGGTCGGCCAACAGGTGGGCAGCGAGGACGCGTTCGTGGGGCGTGAGGCCCGCCAGGGAGGTACGGGGTACGGTCGCACACAGCTCGCGAATCCGCGTCAGCGGCTGCCGGTGCTGCCAGAAGCCGAACAGGCAGTCCACCAGGACCACCGGGCGGCGCGCCACAACGGCGCGCAGGACGAGGTCGGCGTCCATCACGGAGACGATCCGGTCGCTTTCCTCCAGCAACCGGTCGACGAGCACATCGTGAATGCCGTCGAAGGCACCCGCGTTGCGGCGGGCGAACGCCGCTGCCACACCGTCCCCCACGAACACCCGCTCGTGCCCGGGAAGCAGCCGGGAGACCGCGACGAGCACCGACGCCGGGCCGAAGCCGCAGTTCTGAGCACCCATCAGAATGCGCATGACAGGTCAGCCGGCCAGGATGCCCGCGAGCTGTGCGGCGAAGGCGGCGGGGTGCTTCGCGTAACCCACGTGCCCGCCGGGGAACTCCGCCGGTTCCCGGCCGAGTCGCCGTGCCAGGACGGCCACCGGCCGGTGCACGTCGTGGGTGCGCGAATCCCGTCCGCCGGCCAGAACGATACGGTCCGCCACGGCCGCCAGCGCAGCGACGTCGGGCGCACAGCGGCTGGACGGCAGCATCACATGGGAGAGGAAGAACCGGCTGTTGTCGGCCGCTTCGGGGAGTTGCGGGGCAGGTCGGCCGCCGAAGATGGCCCCCAGTCTGTCCATGGCCGCCGGTACGCCCTCCCTGCGGTACGTGGCGTACACCTCGTCGAAGAACGCGGCGTACCGTGCCGCGTCCGGCAACAGCCCCATGGCGGGCGGCTCATGGGCGACGGCCAGCCGGACCCTGCGCGGATCGCGGACCGCGAGCTCCAGGGCGACCAGCCCGCCCGCGCAGCTGCCGAACACGTGCACCGGCTCACCCGACCCGTCCATGTGGTCGAGCAGCCGCGACGCGTCGTCGGTCTGAGTGGCGAGCCACAGCTCCGGCGGCGGTCCTTCGAGGATGCTGCGGGAGATGCCCCGCGGGTCGTAGGTGACGACGCGGTGGTCGGCGGCGAGTTCGTCGGCCAGGTCCCGGAAGACCTCGGCGTCGGAGGCGCCGCCGGGGACGAGCAGCAACAGCGGCCCGGCGCCGCGCACTTCGAAGTACAGACGTGCGCCCGGCACGGCCAGCGTGCCGCTCTCCAGCGTGTCCATCGCACGAGGCTACGCACGGGACGGCCCGCGCCGGTAGGCGTGCGCACCGGGTTGCGCGCGGTGCTCCGGGACCGGCGCGCCTGTCATCGCTCCGGCGCGCTGGTCTCCATGCCGTGCGGGCGGGGCATGAACCGTCCTATGTCACTCAGTTCACTCGGCGTGAAGAGAGCAGCTGTGTCGGTCGCCCTGGCGTTCGGCACGACGATGGCGGCGGCCGTACCGGCATCCGCCCATCCCGGGGACTCCGGGCCGGTACTGTGCCACGGCACTGAGTCCGTCAGTTACCAGCCGGGAGTCACCCTCCAGGCGCGACCCGTCCACGTTACGGTCAAAGGGGTTTTCGCCTCCTGCACCGGCGGCGACGGCACAGTGAAGAGCGGTGACTACCACGACGAGTTCACGGTCGTCACGGGCTGCGTCAACCCCATCGAAAGCTTCGAGGCCAGCCGGAAGTACGTCTGGAACACGGGTGACTCCAGCACCGCCGACATCGCCG